>PKTV01000273.1 GCA_002868985.1 Desulfobacteraceae bacterium
GCGGTTGCTGGTTCGACCGGCTGCCGGCCCCATGAAACTTCCCACGATATACACGAAATAAAGGAGCGTCGTTAGTTCGGTGGAGAAGCTAAAGGGCGGCGCAGTCATCCGAAATGGCAAGTAATTGAAAACCGAAGAGAAAATTAAAAAACTGCCTGTAGCACAAAAATAAAGAAGCAAAAGGTCCCAGCGCTTCAGTAGCTCCCAATAACTAATAGTAATATGTTGCCGTCGAAAATGAAAATTCATATCCAGATGAAAATATAATCGTGAAACGATGTTATGAAACGTGGCGATGCCGCTCAGTTTGGGATCTTAACAATTTTTGGATCCCTTCCAATGTTGGTTCGGCCAGCAGTGTCTTGGCATAAGCAGATGCGTCGCTTACGCTGAGATCGACGATCGTCTCCTGAACATAGCGCAAGAAATGCGGATCAACACTAAAGGTTCTGAGGCAGACACCGATAAAAAAGGGGATAAATTCTGGCTCATGGCCCATTTCACCGCAGACCGTCACCTCAATTTCAGCCTTGACAGCAGCCTGAATGATGCGGTGCAGGGATCTGAGAACAGAAGGATGATAGGGTTGATAATAGGCAGCAACCCTTTCATTGGTTCTATCCACCGCCAGCATGTATTGAATAAGATCGTTGGTCCCGATGGAAAAAAAATCCGCTTCTTTGGCCAATTCATGGATAATATCCAATGCCGCCGGCAGTTCAATCATTGCGCCAAGGGCGGGTGCGGGATAAAAGGGCAGTTTTTTGCGAGCCAGATCAACCATGGCTTCTTCTATTGCGTGACGGGCCTGGCGAAACTCATCAATGGCGGAAATCATGGGAAATACGATTTTTAATTTTCCGGCACCGACACCGGCACCGGCCCTTAAGATCGCTCTTAGCTGTTGGAGAAATACTTCCCGGTGGTGCAGTGAAAAGCGGATCGATCTGAGACCCAGTTCGGGATTGGCCTCCTTTATGCCTTCTATATACGGCAGCAATTTTTCGCCGCCGATATCCAGCGTTCGGATGGTGACTTCCCGGTCGCCCATTTCATCGCACAGCCGTTTGTAGACCAAATACTGCTCCTCTTCGGAAGGAAGGTTGGATCGCACTAAAAAGGGGAATTCGGTTCGGTACAATCCGACTCCCTCGACATTGAGGTCTTTGGCCAGTTTTATTTCACTGAGCAGATTAATATTGGCCAGCAGTTTAACCGATTCGCCATCGCGGGTTTTTGTTTGGGCAGGCATGGGACGGGTGGCCTCATCCTCGGCCTTTTGTGTCTGGTTGCGGATTTCAAAGCGCTGGACAATCGTTTCAGATGGTCTGGTGTGAATGCTTCCGATATCCGCATCCAAAAGCATAGGCGTACCATCCGGAAGCTCCATCAAATCGCTGCGCTCGGCAATCACCATGGGAATTTTCAAAGACCGGGCAATGATGGCAACGTGGGACGTTACCCCGCCGCTCACCAAAACAATTCCCTTAATATCCTCGGATGCCAATTTGAGCAAATCGGACGGGAGGAGTTGCCGGGCGATAACAATCCGGCCTTCGGTATGATCCGTGTCTTCCGATGTGTTTTTGCAAAGGTTGTTGAGCAGACGCCGAGCCAGATCTTCAATGTCCTGGGCTTTCTCCTTCAGATAGGCACTGGGAGCTGAAGAAAAAAGAGCCATATAATGTCCGGCAACATCTCGAACCGCTTCGGGCACAGATACCCCTTGTTCTATTTTTGTCAGCATCGCATCCACAAATCGGGCATCTTTGAGAATCATAAAGTGGGCTTCAAAAATCAGGGATGCACTTTCCGGCAAACGCTGAGCCAGGCGATCCTGCAAATCCGTGAGCTGTTGTTTGGTTGATTCCACTGCTTTGAGAAAATCCTGGGGTGCGGACACAAACTCGGAATCGGGTCGATGGGACAGCAAGGATTCACCATCGGCTTTCAACACCGTAACCGGGGCATGGGCAAATCCGCCCGAGGCTGTTTTACCTTTAATAAAACGGAGTCTTTCCATCAGGTCGTCTCCCCGGGAAGGAACCGTCTTGTGGTTTTGGTCGATCATCAAGCGGGCGTTTTCGATGGCTCCGGTCAACTGAGAAGCAATGGCCCGCATGGCCATCACATCGATCTCATCAAAATAATCGGGATGTTCATGCTGTACCACCAGAACGCCGATTTTTTCTTTTCCCCTGTGAATCGGAACCGCTAGAAACGATTCAAAAGGATCTTCATCAGCCTCTTCGAAGTACTTGAAATTGGGATGGCTACTGGCACGCCCTTCGCAAATGGGTTTCAGGGATTCAAAGATTTTTCCCACAAGGCCCTCACCGGATTTCATTCTTACCTGGCCCACCGCTGACGGATTCAAACCGACGGTAGCCTGGAGCACCAAATCCCGGGTGGTGTCATCGTAAAGATAGATGGAGCCTACATTGGCATTAAGGTGGTGTGCCACCATCTCAACGGTTTGCTGAAGGAACCCCTGGATATCGGTACTGCCGATGATGAGATTGGCCAGTTCTCCGATATCGCAAAGTAGATTCAGGTGATCTCTGTTTCTGTTCCTGGATTGCATCATTACACCCCTGCCGCAACTGCGTTAAAAAAGCTCGATAAAGGTTTTCTAACCCCGATTCCTCGATTAACGATACTTTGTCTCACTCCGGCGAAGCACAGGTGGGGTCTTCCATCTTGGCCTTTCGGGTCTCCACATAATGAGCGGCCGACAGGGCCGCCATGCAGCCGTCGGCTGCCGCCAGCACGATCTGTCGGGCATACCTTTCCCGCAGATCACCCACCACATAAATGCCGTCGATGTTGGTGGCGCATTGATCATTGGTGATCACAAAACCCTCCGGGGACATGCGAATACCGGCCGGCACCAATTGATTGTTGGGATCAAAGCCGATGAATATGAATACACCGTCGGTGGGTAGGTCGCGCTTATCACCGGTTTGGGTGTCCCGAAGAGTTACAGCGTTAACACCGTCGGTATCCGCCTTGATTTCCGTGACGACGGCGTTCCACAAAACCTCCATCTTGCACTCCGCCTCGACGCGCTTTTGCAGGATCATGCTGGCACGCAGCGCATCTCGACGATGGACCAGATAGACCTTGGCAGCCAATTTCGCCAGATAAAGCCCTTCTTCGCAGGCGGCATCTCCTCCCCCAACAACCATGACATTTTTACCTCTGAAAAAAAAGCCGTCACACACAGCGCAATAGGACACCCCGCTGCCGTAATACTCATCTTCTCCCGGGATGTTCAACTTTCGGGGGCGACCGCCCGTAGCCAAAATCACGGCATGGGTTTGGATCACCTGTCCGCCGGCGGTGCGTATGGTATGAAATTCGAGGCCCGGCTCAATGACCGTGACTTCGTCGTTGAGCTCCTCGATACCGTAAACGCGGGCATGCTGGGCAAACTTCATGGAAAGCTCGCTGCCGCTGATATTCTCGAAGCCAGGGTAGTTTTCCACCGCGTCGGATTGGTTGAGCTGGCCGCCGGGCACCCCTTTTTCGATGAGCACGGTCTTTAAGGCCGCCCGCATGGCATAGATGGCGGCTGAAAGGCCGCCGGGACCTCCGCCGATGATGGCCAGATCATAAAGTTCAGATTGTGACATGTTGCGTCTCCTTATTTCCGGTTTCTGGTCAAACTTCGACGACTATTTTAAAATTAAAACATCGGAATTGGCAAGTCCCGTTACGGCAGAAAATGAGAGTTCATATCAAATTGGAAAGAAAATATCCGAGTAAATTCAGAAATAAGTATACACAATTACCCTCGTCCGGGTAAGAAAAAAATCTGGAAATTGATAAATAATTGTGGGGTGCAGGTTTTGCGTTGCACGTTGCGAAATTCGACTTAATGGGCGACCTTGGTCCACTTATTTCTGATTCACAGACAAATCCTTGTACAAAATCTGCACAAACTGATCCGGTGTCAACATGCCATGACCCCATTTTTCGTCAAATTCCTGTGTAGGTTTAGTTCTCTGAATCTCTTCTATAGTTTTTCCGGCCGATATTTGTTTGCTAATTTTAGCTTTCAGACTGATCAACATATTAACATAAGCGCTTAACTCTGCTTTGTTTGATAATGGTCCATGTCCAGGGATAACCTTTGTATCATCATTAATAATTGAAAGAACGTATTGTGCGGCATCAATCACCCCATTTACCGATCCATGCGCTGATGTATCTATAAATGGGTAAAGGCCTGCAAAATAAATATCACCGGTATGGATCACGTTTGAGTTTCGAAAATAAACAATCGCATCGCCATCAGTATGAGCATTGCTCGCATGGAAAACATGAATGTCATCTTCGCTTGGATGAAATGTGATGTCTCGAGTAAAAGTGATTATCGGCAATGCAACCTTTGGTGAAGCGGGAACTTTCTTTTGAAAAAATTCAATAAATTGATCCGTACTCATCCGTTTGCGAACGTTTTCATGGGCAATGATAACCGAACCCATTTCACCTAAATTTTCATTTCCTCCCACGTGATCAAAATGCCAGTGCGTGTTGATCACAAAACGGATTTTTTTATCACTGATTTTTCCAATTGCAGCCTTAATTTTCTTTGTAAGCGGTGCAAACTGATCGTCCACTATAAAAACACCATCATCACCGGCATAAACACCAATGTTGCCACCGCTTCCCAAAAGCATATACACGTTCTCAGATAACTTAACAGTTTTAATTTGGACCTTATCAAAATCCTTATCTTGACTAAGGGCGCTTGAAACGGTAACGAACAAGAGAAAAAGAACGAAATACGATATTATTTTTCGACGGTAACTCATAAAACACCTCCTAAAATAGCTGCTGAAAAATTGTATTATAAAAAATATTCTATCTTTCCTTTTTGATACTCTGACCTTCCCTTTTAACATTATGACATCGTGCTTGATTGAGGGTTTCTTAATCCGGCCCGGATGCATGCCACATTGTGACATAATTAGTCGTTTTTTGTGCCTTGTCAACTTAGGTAAAGGAGATAATCAAGATTCAGTTAGAACCCTAATTGAGAGTTTCGGGGCCAAACCATGATCGGTGATTGGTGCTCCAAAATCAAATCATCGGAATCGGCGTGCCCCGTTACAGCAGAAAATGAGAATGCATATCAAATTCTAAAGAAAATATACGGGTGAGATTTTTTACTTGACAAGTACGAACGATCGTACTATTTTATCGGTATGACAAAAGGAAAGGATACCAAATTTACCGTTTTGGAAGCCGGTCTGGATATGGCAAGCCAATTGGGTCTTGAGTGCGTAACCATCGGAAACCTTGCCAAGACAACGAATATGTCCAAAAGCGGGGTGTTTGCTCATTTCCAGTCCAAGGAGAATCTTCAGATCGAGATACTCCATTACGCGGCTCAGCTTTTTTCAGAAGGTGTCATCCTTCCGGCACTGAAAATCAAAGCCGGCATCCCGAGAATCAGGGCACTGGTCGACAACTGGATTCAATGGACTTCTGAATTGACAGGGGGATGCATTTTTGTTTCCGCCAGTGCGGATTTCAGTGACCGTCCCGGAAAGGTCAGGGATGTTCTGCTGCACCAACAGAAAGAATGGATCGATTGTCTTAAACGCATCGCCCGGTCAGCGGTTCAGATGGGTGATTTCAGAAAAGATATTGATGATGACCAGTTCGCCTTTGACCTCTATTCTCTTCTGCTGGGATTTCATCTTTATTATAACTTGCTTGATGACGCTGAAATCAAAAAACGTCAGGAAACCGCACTCATTCGGCTACTAAATTCCTACAAACAATAAGAGGATAATATGGCAAAAAAGATTATAAAAATGAAATCGTTAAGCACGAACGTTCGTTATATTAATGTCAAGCAAAGAGGCATTCATGTTTTGCTGACAGCGTTATGGCATCTTGCACCCAATGCGACGAAAAACATAATACTCAAACGGTTTTTTAAACCAAGGTCCTATGCCCTCACACCTTTGGAAAGACAATTTCTTGAAAATGGGACGCCTTTTCATATTCATGTTCATGACAACAAAATTCGATGCTGGAAATGGGGACGCGGACCCAATATTCTCTTTGTTCATGGGTGGAACGGTCGCGGCGTAAATTTCGTCCATTTTATTAAGCCATTTATAGACGCCGGATACTCGGTCATCACGTATGATGCGCCTGCTCATGGAAAATCAGAAGGGAAAGTCACCAACTACTTTGAACTCTCTGATACGGTAAGATCTTTTTTGGACCCGTCCCATGGCTTTAATATCCAGGGCATTGTCGCTTATTCTATCGGTGCATCCGCGGCGATTAATTGCATTTCAAAAGAAAAACCTTCCATTGATGCCGTCCTTATTGCTCCGGCACTTAAACTCAAAGAAATTTTGTTCAATTCTTTCAATCATCACGGCATTCCCGAAATTGTATATCAGAGCCTGGTTGCCGAGATGGAAAGATACTTCGGTTACGATGTGCATCAAGACAACCCTGATGTGCTTGCAAAAACAATCTCCTCGAAGATGTTTATTGTTCACGACAAGGATGACCGAACCATCCCTTATATAGACTCAAAGATACTCTCAGAAAAAACAGATAATGTTTTTCTGCACACCACCGAAGGTTTAGGGCACAAGCGAATATTGAGAGACAAAACCGTTGTAGACGTCATCACAGCATATATTTTTAACGGGCAAATCCAGAAAGATGATCCGTTGATGAAAAACGTAAACCCTAATTGATCGTAAACAAAGAGGCATTCTCGACTTTCGCTCAAATAGGTTTAAATCTTTTCCCAAAGGAGATAAAAAAATGAGAGCTAGTAAAAACATTATAGAAGAATATCGCAATGCAGACGCCGAAAAGCGCTTGTATCTTTTTCTTTCGCATCGGTCGCTTAGAGATGAATTTTTAGAAATCGATCAAAGCGATACATCAGTCGGATTTTCAGAAACGAGAATTAAAAATAAATGTCGTATGTGCCAAAATTGGGGGCAAAGCCTGATCGGTGCTTTAAAATAAAATCAGCGTTTAACATCGAATTCAGGCGTATAGATCTGAGCCGGCATATCTTCCCATAGCCTTTGGCAAAATGAGGCGCGGATTTTATATCGACCGGGCAAGATACCAATTGGTAACTTCCAACCGATTCCCATCATCTGACCAATATCAGAAAACTGCGGACATTGGCTTTTAGCAGCAATTGCAAATGACGGTTTAAAACGGACAATCTCTTTTAATTGACCGTTCTTTTCTAAACGCTCCAGAACAAATTCAGGGGTCACGCCGATGGGAAATGACGTCATCCGGATGAATCTCAGGTCCATCATCTCTCCTGGGAGATAAATGTCATAGTCTGTCACGAGTCCGATCAGTTTGTTTTGTGTTGAAATATCCGTTCCCACGCCGGATGTTTTCTCATCCCATGAGCGTGCAGGCCCGACATCGATATGTACGAGTTCTCCCTTGTAGTAACCTGTTCCGCCGAATCCCAATTTTTTAACAGTGTTCCAGACGCGCCTTGATGAAATTCCCTTAATTTTTAGGTCTGCCGCCATTCCATATTGATGAAGACTTGCCTTTGCAGCAAGCCTTCCTTTGTTGCGAAGATCGGTATTGTATTGGGGACTTCTCCATCCGGAGACAATGGTGATCCGTGCCCCTGGATGAAGATTGTCTTCTAAATAGTCGAGAAACTCGATCAGCCGCAGGGATATGGTGGAAAGCGGCCTGTCTTTTTCCGCCCCAAACAGACGATGAATTGTTTTGAGGGCCTTGTTATCATAGATGCCCTTGCTTTTCCGGTATTGACCATTGAACGTTATCCCGTTTTTTCCGCTTAAAAGGTTGAGCCTCCCGTCGCCGTTGTAAAAGTAGCGGCTGACATCTGTGACGTTTTCAGATAAAGCGGTATCCACAGCAATGAGGCCCAAAAGGAACAGAGCTACAATTCCAAATCCTAGTGTTGGTTTCATATGCTACCTTAAAATCGATTTCGAAATAATGATCTGTTTTGTTAAATTCTGTCTTCCTTTACCCTCAACTTGACAACCAATTCTTCAGGCAATGGAACTGATTTGTGGGCCTTTTGGTCGGTATTCACCCACACAACCTCACCCTTGACCAAGGCTGTTTCGCCGTTTTTCGGAAATATTTCAATTAAAAAGGTCATGCTGGACCTGCCGATTCGTGCTGTTCGGACGTACACTTCAATTTCATCGTCAAAATGACTCGGGGCAAAAAATTCTACGACAACCTTGATTACATGGAAGTCTGTGCCGGTGTTCCTAACATGCTCAATGTAATTAAAGGGAAGATACCGAAGATATTCGTTGATAGCTGTGTCAAAATACGTCAGGTAATGAGCATAGAAGACGATACCCTGTGCATCTGTCTCTGCATAGCGAACACGAAAGGGGGAAAAAAAATTAAAATCGGATTTGGCCATGATTCAATACTCCGGTTAACGTAGATTGTTTCTAAATTTTTCTGCTAATCGCTTAAATAATAGATTGTAGGACAACGATAATTTAAATTATCATCTTTCTGCTACCAAGGTTGATCTTTTATGGCTACTATTTATTGTCCGCCGGCCGACAGGAACCTATGCAGACTAATATCGTTACACTTCTTTTAAAAACGATGCAATGTATATTCCTAAAAATAGTCGGTTAATAATGAGAGTTAATATCAAATGTTAAATTTCGCTTTTTATAGCTTTGAGTCAAAAGGCTTTCATTTGTTGGAAGATGTATTAATATTAGGAGAGCCAGTTTCAATGCGCCACTTTTTTCAATTTCTGTGCTCGCCCTGTGGAATGCAGAGCCTATTCTCTGGGGTCAAGCTCAAATTTTAACCTGGCTCTGGAGAGGAAAATATTACTATGACCACCATTGTCGGGCAAAGATCAGCTAAAAAGAAGGCGGACAAGCTTCAGGAGCGGCGGCACAAACTGTTGGCCCTGGTGCATATTGCCAAAAAAGAAATTCCCCTTTCAGATGACGAATATCGGGACGTGATTGCATACTGGGGTGTCGGATCTTCGGCGGACATGTCGATCCCGGAGCTTGAGGCACTGGTGAAATATTTCGAGTCTTTAGGATTTAAAAAGAAGGTGCCGGATCCCAGGGACCCGGGATCCGGGGTCGGCCAGATAAAAGCGCTCCGGGAAAGAATCAAAGAAGAAGCCAAAAAACTCAAAAACGGTGAAGAACGACTCAAAGGGCTGGTGAAAAAAATCGCAAAGGAAGACGATCTGAGGTCTTGTCGAAACGTGAAGAAGTTAAAACAGGTTCTCAAGGTGATTCGGTTGTTACAAGACAGAGAATAATTCCTATAACTGTATATCAAACACGCTAATAATACAAAAGAAAACACCGTGTCCGCCAACAGCGCTTTTCCAGCAAACTCCATAAGAAGTCATAACAAATGATTCTCTCAAGCCTATGAATTCGGTAGCAGACCATCCTGAGATCGCGAAACAATATGAACGTCCCTTTGTGGAAACGGAATTTCAATATCCCTTGCTTTCAACTGTTTGTACACCGCAAGGTTCACTTGGTAGAGTATCTTAAAATATATTTTGGTGGGTATCCAATAGCGCAAGCCAATGTTGATTGATGAGTCACCGAATTCCTGAATACCCACTTGAGGAGGAGGCTCCTTGGTAATCTCCTGAAACGCATCAAGGACCTCTTTGATGGCCTGGATGGCGTTCTCCGGGTCGCTGTCATAACTGATCCCCACAACTTCCTCCACGATCCTTCTTTCTTCCGAGTTATGTAGAATTTCACCCACGATATGCTTGTTCGGAATCGTTATTTTTACCCCGTCTTCATCTTTTAAAATCGTCGCGCCGAGATTGACTTCATCGACGATGCCGCTTACCCCGGAAACTCTGATGGTGTTGCCGACTACGAATGGGCGTGTAACGATAATCACTAGACCTGCGCCATAATTTGCCAATGGGCCCTGGATCGCAAAGCTGGCGCCAAAAGCCATAGCCGCGAGTGCAGCGATAAAGGGGGCTATGGTGATACCGAATTTGCCAAGGGCGACAAGGATTGCAAAGCCAAGGATGGTGCCCTTGGCCGCGGCAGTGATAAACCTTGACAGGGTAACATCAAATTCTTTCCTCTCAAAGAACCTCAAGAGAAAGGAAGACACGGCCCTTGCCACCAATATCCCAATGACCAGAATAATAATGGCGCCGACCACTTGGAAACTATAATTTACAAAGAAATTGACGATTGTGTCGATCAGTTTTTGAGCGGCATTTATCTCTTCCTGCATTTTTTTACCCCCCGTGTTTTGTAAGAAAAAATCAAAGCGGCGAAAAAGAGACCTTTGTCATTCACGAATCACATGTAACGCCCTGTCTCTAACCTGTCGTTCAAAGGGAAGGATCTTAAGGAGGTCTGTAACATTTTCCTGTATAAACTTCAATTACCTTGGAGTCGAGAAAGTGCTCGAATAACATGATTTATTGCCGCATTCTTTGCAAACATGCCCCATATCTTGCAATGAAGCTTCTTCAGGATGA
>PKTV01000270.1 GCA_002868985.1 Desulfobacteraceae bacterium
GATCTGCCCCAGTGTTTTGAGGGTCCCCATGACATCGGGGGAGACGGCGGGCAGGTCGGGCATTTTTTCTTCAAGTGCCGAGAGGATCTCCACCCGTTTGATGGAGTCGATGCCGAGATCGGCCTCGATATCCATGTCCAAGGCCAGCATTTCAACGGGGTAGCCGGTCAACTGACTGACGGTGCTCAGCAGGTGATTTTCGATGTTTTTTTGACCGTCATGGGTTGGTTCCGGGTCTTTGGCAACAGGTTGTTTACGGATTGTTTCGACTATGGATTCAGTCGGTAGTGTGTCAGAGATATCGGACGCCTTGAAATGATCGGACAAACTCTGGAGGGAGTCTTGAACCTCGGAAGTTACAGGCTTGCTGGTCTTGTCCGTAAAAATATCCGATGACTTTTGGGCGTCCTGTAAATTTTCTTTTATGGGTTCAACGGGAATATGGGATGTGATCCTGTCCGTTTGAATCCCCAAAGATCCTTCAACCAGCCGCTGGGTACTTTCCATCATATGCTGAAGGGTTTTTGTCGCCTGGGTTTGGGTTTCCAAGAACTTTTGATGGGTTTCAGCGGTCTGCTTTTGAAGGGCCTGCATGGATTTCAGGCCGTCTTGCAACACTTGGAGTGCCTCCAGTGTGATATTGTTTTGTGGTTGTTTCGTTTTCATGGTGTCTGGATTTTGCTGTATGTTTTTGGAGCCAATCTTCCGATGGTTCGGTCTGATCACCGGTTGCTCCGATGGCGTGTTTTCTTCCTTTATGCCAGTTTTTATAACCGGTTTTTTGTTCTCTAATTCATGTTTTCCGACGTCTGATCGCTGACCTCTGTCATCTGACTCCCGACTTCCGACCTCTGACCACTGACTTCTGACCACCGACCCCTGACCCCTGACCTCTGCTTTCCGATCCCTATAATTGACGCCGGAGAGCCATATGCTCATCCGCTGTTTTGTCGCACTTTTATCCTGAGGGTCCCAGGCGCTCAGGTCCACGAAATGGCCGAGGGATGCAACAAGAGCGAGTGTTTGGGCAAGATCTGTGATTCCCGATTGTTTTCCAAAAGCCTTGTCTAAAGAAACAGCGTTAAAATTTTGACCCTCAAGGATTGATTTCACGAGACCGGTCAGAACCGATTTGGGCCCAACTTCAACAAAGGTTCGCACGCCCATATTGAATAAATTTTTAATTTCGCTGACAAAATCCACCGGTGACAACAAATGGTCGCCCAGTAATTGCTTGGCTTTTTCAGGATCAGAAGGATAGGAGGAACCCGTGGTATTGGAAAATACCGGAATATCAGACGGCAAGATGTTGATGTTTTCAAGGGCCTGTAAGAAAGGTTTTTTGGCGTGTTGAACCAGGGGGCTGTGAAACGCAGCGGAGACCGGAAGCCGAACGGTTCTAAATCCTTTTTCCCTGCATGTTTCTTCAGCTCCGGCCAAAGCATCCAACGATCCGGACAAAACGCCCTGTGTGGGACTGTTCCGGTTGGCCAGAATAACATCGGTTTTTGTGTCTTTGATGAGTTTTTCGAGTTCATCCAGCGGGGCTTTAACTGCCAGCATGCCACCATTGTCTTGATCGTTGTTATCACCAACCTCGGCCATCAATCGGCCTCGGGTTATGGCGAGAGAAAGGAATGACTCCAGATCGATCCAGCCGGCGGCACAAAGGGCCGAGAGCTCTCCAAAGCTATGACCGCAGACAGCGTCGGGTTGAAGGCCGAAATATTGAAGGATTTTCAACATGGCCATGCTGATGGCGCCTATGGCCGGTTGAGCGATATCTGTTTTTCTTAATGTTTCTTCTTGAAGGTGTCGATCTTTTTTGTCTTGAGATGAAAGCGGATAGATATGGTCGGTCAAACAGCCGGTGCTTTCGAATGTTTTGTTAGCTCGCTCTATAACGTTCATTGCATCCGGGGAAAAGCAGACCAGGTCACGGCCCATGTTGACATATTGACTCCCCTGACCGGGGAAGATAAATGCCATTTTTCCGGATGGTTCAGGGCCGCCGTAAAACATATTTTCAAATTGCCATGCTTCCTGTGAAGAATTGTCTTCAAGGGCATGGACGGCGCGGTCCAAAAGACCGATGACATCATTTGATGGTTCAAGAACCAACAGGAGCCGATATGGATCTTTGGCCGAAAAATCATTTCTCGTCTTTGCGGCCTTTGCCGAAATGTCTTCATGTGAGGATGCGTTGTCGACAAAGGTTTTAAAGCGTTGAACATCCTGTTTGAGTTGATGTTGATTCAAGGCGGAGAACGCAATGATTTCTTTAGATCCGTCCCAGGAGATCTTTTCTTTTTGTTTCCGGTATTCTTCGATCACCACGTGAAAATTGCTGCCGCCGAAACCGAATGCACTGACGCCTGCCCGGCGAGGATGTTCTTTTTTGGAAAACCAGGGTCGGGATTGGGTGTTCAGGTAAAAGGGACTTTTGTGAATGTTCAGTTTGGGGTCCGGTTCGTGGACCTTCAAAGTGGGTGGGAGCACTTTATGATAAACAGCGAGCGCTGCTTTTATCAGGCCTGCGGCGCCGGCCGCTGCCTTGGTGTGTCCGATCATCGATTTCACGGAGCCGAGCGCACACCTTCTGTGGTGGTTGTCCGGTTGGCCGAAAAGACCCTTTAAAGCCTGAAATTCGACTTCATCGCCGACTTTAGTGCCGGTGCCGTGGGCCTCGATGAGTTCCACGGTAGAGGGATCGATTCCAGCTTCATCATACGCCATCTTGAGTGCTTTTGCCTGTCCCTTAGCATTGGGAGCATAGATGCTTTGGGATTTTCCGTCGCTGGATGATCCGACTCCTTTGATGACCGCGTAGATCCGGTTACCGTCTTTTTGGGCATCCTCGAGTCGTTTGAGAATAAACAGTCCGATTCCCTCTCCCAGAACGGTCCCATCGGCATCTTGTGAAAACGGTCGGGCATCTCCTGTGGGGGAAAGCACCATGGTTTTGGAAAAACACATGTGCATGAATATGTCGTTGAGCATGTCAACGCCACCGGTAATTACCGTATCGCTTCGACCGGAAATAAGTTCCATGACCCCAAGATGGATGGCACTCATAGAACTGGCACAGGCTGCGTCTACCACACAGTTCGTACCGCCAAGATCCAGACGATTGGAAATTCGGCCGGCCACAACATTCCCTAAAAGTCCGGGAAACGAGTTTTCCTGCCAGGATACGTAAGAATCGGATATTTTCTGAATGACTTCTTCGGTTTTATGAGGATCTATTCCCGAATTTTCAAGTGCGCTTCGCCATATGGGATGCCCCAAACGGGCTCCCAGAGGGATCACGAGCTCCTGGGTTCCGGTGACGCCGAGGATGACGCTGGTTCTGTTCCGATTGAACGCGTCATCTTTTTTGTTGAAGGCATCTTCAAGGGCTTTTTTCGCCACAACCAGGCCGAGGAGCTGAGAGGTATCCGTGGCTTCAAGGGAAGAGGGCGGGATGCCGAATTCAGTGGGATCAAAGGAAAGCGGCGGGACAAAACCGCCGCGCTTGCAGTAAACATGATCCGGTTTTTTGGGATCTGAATCGAAAAAATCTTTCCAGGACCAGTGGCTTTCCGGCACGTCGGTGATGGCATCTTCACCATTAAAAAGGAGACGCCAGTATGCTTTTAATCCCGTTGATTTGGGAAAGAGACACCCCATGCCGACGATGGCCACCGGCAGTTGGCGTGTTATGTTATTTTTTGTCGATTTCAATGATGAGCGCTTAGCGGCACAACTTCACAGGAAAGTTATGCAGCAGATGATTCTTCCTAAACTGAGCGTTTCAAATAGCGCCATGGCTATAAAAAAGTAATAATTATAAATAAATATACAGTACTGAAGTCGCTAATGGGTCTCATTTAATCGGTGAATGTATTTAAGCAAAAAATTGTCACCATTTGAAACCCTTCGGGCTTGCCGATTTTACCGAATCTGCTGCGTTATGAGACACTTGCAGTAGCAGACTACGGCTGAATGTCTCATGCCCCCGATAAAAAGATTGCGGGATTTCGCTACGCTCAACTTGCTTATCTCCGGCAAACTCGAGAATCGCTCAATTTAGGTTCTATTTTAATAGAGAAAAATCTGAACTATTAATAATTTGTTAACATAATGCAAGAAAAAAGTATTTGCAAGCAAATGATCACAAAATAATAGTTGACATATTGACATATCAAGTGATTAGCTATGCGAAATTAACTGCCATCACAGATGACAGTGATCTAAAAAATTTAATCAATATAAATAAGCGCATTTAAAAAAATGGAAAAATTAGCGGTCCGAGTTAAATTTTTAAAAATAGAATATTTCATTAACTTTAGGCATGTTATAATATTATAGGCAGTTCTGACTTTTCCGGCTCATAGGTGAACAGCCCTTTTCAAGGGGAAATTAAAGTCCATGTCTTTAGGGGCCGGGTACTTTGCCGGACAATAAATATATACTTGATACATCAATATAACAAGTTGTGGGGGTGTGCATGATCAAATTCTTCACGAACAGAGAGCTTTCCGACAAGTTGGGCATCAAACTGGCCAAGTGGAAACGCTGGTCCCGGGAATTTCTGCCGCCGGACCCATTGGGCGGGATGCAGTCCGGATATGCCAGACAATACAATCCGGATCAGGCGTTTACAGTCTTTTTAGGGGGACATCTGGTGGCGGACTTGAAATTTTCGATTCCCGAAGCCAATCAAATCTTTCAAGATTTGAATAAATGGCTGTCGGACAAAGGTTTTTTCTTTGATCTACGGGGTCATTCTGTGTCCGACAAAGGTATGGAAGCACTGATCAAAAAGTATATCCTATTTATACGGCGTGAAAAAAGGCCGGATAAGCGCTTCAAATTTATTTACACGGTCAGAGGCATCATTTCAAATGAACCGGTCCAACACAAGGGCTTTGAAATGGTGAAAAAACTGTATGTGGAAACATCCGTCAATCAGGGGTCTGAAAAACCATCGGAGATGGATATGAATGTTGTTAAAACCTTATATCTTACCGGCATATTGACTGATTTTATCGATGCAATGGGGCTGGATAGGATGAGATATTCGGTGCTTTCATAATAATCTCCCTTTTCGCTGCATTAGCGTTGTTAAAAATCGAGGGTGAGAAACTTGAGACAATGATTGTTTTTCTTAGTGCCTTGGGGTCTTGGTGGCGATCATAAAAAAATGCACAGGCTTTACGGAAAGGAAGCAACCTCAGGTGGTTTTCGTCGATATGGGATTGTTTTGCGAATGTCTCACTGTTCCAGCAACTCCTGTATCTTTTCAAGGGGCATGGGAGAAAAACTGTCCATACCGGCCGGCAATACAGATCCTTGATGCTTCAACCAGTTGACTCGGGTCACCACAGCGGCGCCATAGAGAAGGTTCATGGCAACGGTGACGGTATCGCGGTTTTCAGGTGGTTCGAGAAATGAACCTTTAACCCACTGGTTAAACGCTCCCATGGACGGGCCGCACCATATCTGGTAATCGATTTTTCGTGATGGGTCGCCCGAGTTGGCCCAGTTGGAAGATTGGCCGAGGTAGGATCGGAACACAAGGGCCATTTTGTGTTTGGGGTCTTTTTCGGCCCGTTCAATCTGTTTGGGATCATGGCGAGTAAAATAGGCTTTGGTCTGCTCCCATTCTTCCTGAAAGCTGCACCGAAAAAAATCTCTCTCCAGCATGTTTCTTTGTTTTTCGGAAATGCTCTCAAAACGGTCGTGGGTGGAATAGAGGTCGTAGAGTTTTGCAGCCCGAAGCGGAAACATGGTACCCCGTTTGAGCACTTGGACCTTAACACCCATTTCAAACATATCTGCTGCCGGGGCCATGGTCACATCAGCCTGGCCGGCGTCTGCCAGCATATGGCGGACGGTTTCGGATGTGCCGGCTTCCACGCAGGATTGATTGACGGAACCCGTGAGAATATAGGCTGCGCCCATGGCAAAGGCCGCGGCGGCGGAATGGGGGGTGGAGATTCCGCCGGCAAGTCCCACACTGGGCTGATTTTTGTATGTGTGTTTTTCGGTCAATTCATCGCGCAGGGCGATCATGGTCGGTAATAACGAAATCGCCGGCCGGTTGTCGGTATGGCCGCCGGAATCCGCTTCTGCGGTCAGGTCATCGGCCATAGGGATCATTGCAGCGAGTTCTGCTTCCGCTTGGGTGATCATGTTTTTGTCAATGAGCTGTGCCAGAAGTTTTTGCGGCGGCGGGGAAAAATATTTTGCGGCCACTTCAACCCTGGAGACTTTTGCAATCACCTTGTTGGGACAAATTATCTCACCGTGCGCATCACGATGAATTCCTTTTACGCGATAGTATACCAAGGGAAGGGTGAGATCCAGATATGCCGAGGTGCTGACCAGCTTTATGCCACGTTGCAGATACAATCGAACCACGGCTGCTTCAAGCTCAGGGTCGTTGGGGCTGTGTATTAAATTAAAGCCAAAAGGGATGTTTTTTAAGTTTTGCTGCAACCGGTCGATGGCGGATTCGATTTGATCGAGGGCAAGACCGGCAGCGCCAAAAAAGCCGACCCATCCGGCGTTTCCGGCTTTTTCGACCATCTCAACCGATGTAATGCCGTTGGCCATTGCACCCACAATGTAAGCATAACGAAGATTATGCTTGTCTTTAAACTGCGGATCCCCAAGATTTTCGGGGTGCAGCGGTGGTGCATATGCACGCAGCGGAACAGCAGCGGATTGCAAAGGGGCATCGCTGCCGATGGTGATGGTGCCGCCCCTGCCGACGGCCGGAAGGCCGTTGATATCTAAAAGGTAGGCCGGCTGTGTCACCTTTAAAATTGCCGATCGGACAGCATGCCCTCCCGGTTCAGGTTCACTATCCCCCGGCAGCCACCAGCCGGGGATATTTTTTCGTTTCGATGATTGCATTTGATATTCCACGGGTCGCGCGTAAAGAAAACGTATATCCTAAATCGTCGTAACATGCATTGGACAAGAAGTTTGATGATGTCAAAAGAATCTGATAAGAGACTTTTTATGAATTCATCAGGTTTGATTAATACAATGAGCCTGCTCGTGTCAACAGCATTGACCGAACGCCGGTAACTATCGGGTCTGTGTCTTTTGCAAAAGTTTTAAAGTTTTTCTGTTAATTTCCGAAAATAACAATAAATCGGTTGAACCGGATCATACCTTCCCATGACCATGTTAGGACCCAAAAACGCTGTCGTCCGGGAACCACCACATATCACTGATAGCAGGGGGGTACTGCATGCAAGTTGTGACCACACACAAGAACACCGATTTTGATGCGATGGCCTCGACCATAGCGGCTTCTATTTTGTATCCGGAGGCCGTCCCTGTCCTTCCGAAACAGGTAAATCCAAATGTTAAAGCCTTTTTATCCATTCACAAGGATATCTTTAAAACATCCTCATTTGACGATATTCCTCTTGACGATGTAAAGCGATTGATCGTTGTTGACATCAACAGCTGGGGACGGCTCGGCAGGATCCGGGGGCTGAAAAAGAGTAAAAATTTAGAGATTCTTCTGTGGGATCACCATTCCAATGTGGGAGACATAAAACCGACGTGGAAATGCCAGGAGCCGGTGGGGGCAAACATTACCCTTATGGTTCGACAGTTAAAGCAGGAAAAGAAAATTTTAACCCCGATACAGGCCACGCTTTTTTTAGCGGGTCTGTATGAAGATACCGGAAATCTTACCTTTCCCGCTTCGACTGCCGAAGATGCATATGCCGCGGCGTACCTGCTTGAACGTAAAGCCGATTTGAACATCATCAGTTCATTTTTGCGTCCGGCTTATGGAGAAAAACAGAAAAACGTTCTTTTCGAGATGCTGCGATCTGCAAAAAGAGACAAGGTGAACGGATACAGTGTCAGTCTTAACAAACTGAACTTAAAAGACTATGTGGATAACCTTGCCGTCGTGGTCCATATGTACAGAGAGATTCTTAATGTAGATGCCGCTTTTGGCATATTTATGGACGAGGAGCGCAACCGGTGCATGATCATCGGCAGGAGCAATGCCGACGGTCTCGATATCGGCTTGATCATGCGGAGCATGGGCGGCGGCGGACACCCGGCCGCCGGCTCCGCTGTACTCAAACCGGTTAACCCGGATGCCGTTGAGGATATGATTCGTGAACTGATCCAAGGAAATCAACAGGCATCCGTACAGATCAGTGATTTGATGTCTTTTCCTGTTTATACGGTGCCGCCGGACACCAGCATGAAAAAAGTGGCGTCCATGTTAAGAAAAAAAGGCTGTACAGGCTTTCCGGTGGTTGAGGATGGAAAACTTGTGGGCATGATTTCGAGAAGAGACTTTAAGAAATTAAAAAAAGAATCCCAGCTAAAGGCGCCGGTAAAAGCATTTATGAAAACAGATGTTATGACGATTGCTCCCGGAAAAAGTCCCACAGAAGCAGCCCGACTTATGGTCAAACACGACATTGGCCGGCTTCCCGTGGTTGAAAATGAGAACATACTCGGAATCCTGACACGGTCAGATACCATGCTCTATTTTTATTATCTTTTACCGGATTGAAAACAGAACCAATAAGCCAGAAAGAGAAAAGAGAAAATAGAAAAGAGGAAAGAGGATAAGGGAAACCACCCCGCCCGCTTCGCCTGAGCGAGCCCAATGCTTGCGATGGCGGAAAGGTCCATTTGCGGGCATCTATTTTCTAATTCCTATTTTCTGAAATGAACTTCCAACCCTGGCTCAGACCGATCACCATCACTCTATACTCAAAAAGTCATGTTTGTAATAGTGCATAGGCCAGATCAAGGTATGAGCGATACGAACCAGGGCGGGCAAAGCAAATCCCCTTTATGTAAACACCAAGTCAGATCCTCTGAGTCACATTTTTTATTCAATGGGACCAAACAATTTTGCTGCATCGGGTTTTGTTGATGACTGTTGGGTTTCTACGGGTCCAAACAGTTTCGCTTCATCTGTTTCTATTATTGACGGTTCGGATTCTATGGGTTCGAATAGTTTCGGTGACTCGAACGGTGTTGATGTCTTATTGGATGAGGAAAGTGGAGTGCTTTTTTTACGACCTACTGAACGAACGAAAGAATGAGGCATCGGTTTGCGAGAGGTCAATAGATCTTCTGGGATGGAAATCGTGTCGCCGATGTCGATTTTTTTAATATCCAGTTCGGGATTTGCTTTGGCAATGGCCTTCCAATTTTTAACGGTGCCGGTGTACCATTTTGCGATGTGAGAGAGTGTTTCTTCCGGCCAGCGCACCTCGTGCAAATAGAAACGGGGTTCCGGCTCCGCTGGTGAAGGTACCTCTATAGCAGGCGTATCGGGCACTGCAACAGGAGTTTCGGGCTTGATTTCAACAGGGGAGGGCGGCACTTCAGGTGCCGGTTGGAGCGGAGGGTGTTGGTATGCACAACAGTTTAGGATCCAGATAAAGGATAATACCAACAAGATCCGGGCTGTTTTCCGCTGTTCCACAAACACAATTATGATACTCCCTTATACTTTTTAAGCTGATTTAGATATTGTTGTGCCCTTTGATTCTTTGGGTTGATTAGCATAGTTTTTTCAAGATTTTCGATGCATTGCTGTTCTTTTCCCTGTTTTTGTTGAACCACAGCAAGATTAAATAGCACTTTGTCGAGATAGGGCGGTTTTAGATCAACGACATGAAGAAACATTTTTTCGGCATTTGCAAAATCTTTGGTTGATGCATAGATAAACCCAAGATTATAAAACGTATCCGAAGGACGGTAGTTTAGATTTTCAGCGTTTTGATAGGCTTTTATGGCTTTTGGGTAATCTTTTGATTTTGTATAAAGCCTTCCTAAATCAAAGTGGGCTTCAGCATTTTGAGGGTCAACCTCAACCGCCTTGGACAGTAATATTTTGGATGTATCAGGGTTTTTTATAAAAACACTGTCCGCCTGCCCTCGTAACGCCTTTGAGTAATCCATCTTAATTGTTGACGCATGTGTTGGGTTTTGTGCGATGACCTGCTCAAACAATTCAACTGCTCGGTTAAAATTCTTATTGTGCAGCGCTGTTTCAGCCTGTTCCAATACATTGGGTTTTGATGTTTCGGTTTTTGGGGGAGATGGTGCTTTTATTGGGTGATCCGATGTGGTTTTGGCAACTTTTATCTGGACGTTATTTGCGGTTAAATAACCGTCGGGTTTATCTGGTGATGGTGCCGTTGTTTTGAGTGCAAGTGCTGTCGGTTTGGGTGGATTGTTTTTCGACGTCAACGCTTTCTGATAAAGACCTGTAATGACCAGAATCATCACCGCCAAAGATACAGCAGACATCCAGAAAAACTGTTTTTTTCGAAGAAGTGTCGGTAAAAGTACAGTAGATACCCAGAAAAACAGTCTTTTTTGAATGCGTGTTGCATAAGATACGGCAGCAGATGCCCAGGAAAACAGTCTTTTTTGCATGCGTGTTATAAAAGGCATGGCAGCAGATGCCCAGGAAAACAGTCCTTTTCGCATGCGTGTTGCAAAAGATACAACAGGCGTCCAGGAAAACCTTTTTTTTCGCA
>PKTV01000501.1 GCA_002868985.1 Desulfobacteraceae bacterium
GAAAAATGGTTTAGCATTAGCTATAAATAGGAAATAGAAAAGAGGAAATAGGAGAGAGGATAAAGGAAATAGGAAAGAGAAAATAGGAAAGAGGGTAAAGGAAACCACCCCGCCCGCCTTGCCTGAGCGAGAGCGATGGCGGGCAGGGGATGAACACGAATAAACACAAATATTTTGAAAAATAATATTTATGTTTATTTGTGTCCATTTGCGGTTATCTGGTTTCTAATTCCTATTTTCTAAAATGAACATTTAACCTTGGCCCAGACCGATCACCAACACTCTATACTCAAAAAATCATGTCTGTAATAGTGCATAGGCCAGATCAAGGTATGAGCGATGCGCACCAGGGCGGGCAAAGCAATCCCCTCCGGAGGTTGCCAAATTCTGGGCTTCCTCCGCGTGGCGGGAGCTAAGATGGGCAAGGATTATTTACTTAAAAAGGAAACTCATTAATCATGGAATTGACCGACCTTTTACCACTTGAAAAATGGAAGGAGCTCGAAAGGGAAATTACCCGTAGATCCGGCCTTGATGCCAATATTTTTAATATCGACGGCATCAGAGTTACCGATTACAAAAATTGGGCAAACAAACTTTGTCCTGCCATAAAGGCCACCGATAAAGGCCAGAGCTATATCTGCGCAGTTGCTCATATGAACCTTTCAGTTCAGGCAAAACAAACCCAAAAGAGCCTGGTGGAAGAATGTGATGCAGGACTGGTCAAGATCATTGTTCCAATTTTTATAAAGGATGAGTTTTTGGGGGCAGTAGGTGCTTGCGGATTCTTGCTTGATGATGGCGAAGTCGATCCTTTTTTGGTGAATATGACCACCGGGATCGATGAAGAAGACATCGAGAGACTTTCAGCTGATATTCAAACAATTTCAATTGAAAAAGCCAGAACTATCGTCTCTTATATAGAGGAAGAAATCAGTAAATTTGAGAAAAAATGAAAAAGGCATCTCATTTTTGTTTAAACGAGATGCCTTTGATCACATGATTTTTAAAATAATTAAGCTTTTCTGACGTTCTTGGCCGCGGGTCCCCGATCTCTCTCTTCCACGTCAAACGTTACCCTTTCACCTTCGGCAAGGGTTTTGAAACCATCCATGGTGATGGATGAATAATGGACAAAAATGTCTGTTCCGTCTTCCTGCTCTATGAATCCAAATCCCTTTTTGTCACTAAACCACTTTACGATCCCATCTGCCATAACTCTGACCTCCTTCTGAATCCTTTCAATTTTGACCTAAGCTTCAGGTCGTCACGCCAGCAAAAGGGAAAGGTCCTTTAGAGCGAAATCGACCCGCAAAACCAATATGCCCCTATACTAAAAAACAATTCAATATCCTCATCTCAAAGGACAAACCAAATGTCAAGGCAAAATAGATTTTTTGGAACGATTTTAGATAGAAATGCCTTTAAAATGAACGGAAATGCCTTCAAATTAGATAGAAATGCCTTCAAAATCAATGGAAATTCGTTGAAAGATGATAGGATGAGCAGGAATCAAAGGGTACTGTCAGATGTATCTTCATGTTCGTATGTCAGTTGAGGAGGACAATCATCGATCTTGTTGTATTCCAACTGGAGGCGATATTTGTCTATTTCAGTCTGACGGTCAATTGTCTTTTTGGCTAAAAGATACCTTAAATAAATTATCCATATGAACAGGCCCAGGAAAACAATGCCCACAGCCAAAAAAATCCATTTATATCGCATTATTGTTTCGGTACCTGTCCGCCCAATATAGACGATCAAATTGGGAATAACCCAGTATGAAAAGACGGCCAGGAAAATAAGAAACCCTATTATAAAAATGTTAAACCTGCTGATTGCAGCGATGATCCTTTCGAATCGGTATTCATATTCCGTTCTTTTTAAATCCGTTTCATCTATGATTTTTTCTTCCTTTAAAAAAAGGGACTGATATGCACGTACGAAAAAAGCGAACAAAAGGAAGGCAGCAACAGGTATCCCTACAGCCGAGACAAACCATGCTCTGAAAGGGAAAGGGAGGTCCTTGGTTACAAGTTTGACCTGGTACTGTTCAAAGGGACCGAATGTTTTTTCAAAATAGTATTTATTGAACTCGCTGAGATTTTTACCGTCAGTCTCATGTATGACACTTCCGTTGGCATCCATCACCTGCAGCCAGGATTTTCGGCCGGACTTCATGGCTGCAAGCGCAAAAATCTCGAGTTCAATTAAAAAAAGAACGACTGAAATAATGATGAAAAGCGTCTTGTTCTCTCTCATGAAAGACGTTACGTTTTTTCTTTGTGACATCCTGTTTTCCCGACATGCTTTTAAAAAAAAGATAATCCATTATGATAACTGGAATATTGGAGTTATGGAATATTGGAGTAATGGGTTTAGTGGAATTCTATCTATTTTTAGATATATAAGGACAAGATGTCTACAGTTCTATGATTCGCTTCAGCTGCACTAAAGAGCCGGGTCTGGAAAGTGAACGAAAGCCTGCCATGATGCGAATCGTTTATAGACGTAACAAAACCTGGTTATCAGAGCCAGGCTTTGTTACTTGAAACCGTTATGCTTATTCTTTCGGATGACACTCTTTGCAACTGGTCGGAACGATTATTTTCTTTTTTTCCGATGCTTTGTATAATATTTCCATTTTTTTCTGCTTGGCTTTTGTTTCTTTGTGACATCCGATACAGGTTTGATGGTATGCATATTTATAATATTTTATTCCATCTTCCGTATAAGCCAGGTATTTCGTGGGTTTTTTCGGTGCTTTCAAAAGATCATGACAATTCGATGTTGTACAGTTGGTGATTTTGGTATTTCCTTCCCATTTGTGGTGGCATGTTCGGCAATCATATTTGAAATGTTTGGCATGATGGAATCCGACCGGTGATCTCTTTGGTTCGACCGAGGGATCGGGTTCCAGCACAATGACGCCCATGGGGACAACCATATCCTCAACGGCTTCTTCCGTATCGCTTTTATTCTGTCCGGCAACATTTAGCGCCATTCCAAAAACAAAAACAACTACCAAACACAACACCGCCAATCGTATTCTGTACATCCTCTTCCTCCTCATAAAAAACAATAAGTTAGGCTTTATAAAATCTTTTTATCAAAAATTTCAAAAAATTATATTTAATTCAAACCAGGCTATATTGAAATAAGAAAATACTTATGCTAAATAATTAAAAAAATTTCAATGAAAAAATGAGTGTGAGGACTTTTTTTTGACCGGCAGTCAAATTATTTAGAATTTTTTCCGCTTTTAAGGCTTTTTAACCATATTCGGGTGCGAAACTTGAGTTCTAAACAAGTTGGCTGCTTTGCTCTTCTCCGCTATAACGGCAAAACGATGGAGGAAAAATGATCATTACCAATATTGAAACGGTTCCAGGTAAAAATATTGTAGAGCATTTTGGGTTGGTCTCCGGAAGTACGATCCGAGCCAAACACGTAGGTAGAGATATAATGGCGAGCCTGAAAAATCTGGTGGGCGGGGAGCTAAAAGGGTACACACACCTTTTACAGGAATCCCGTCAACAAGCATTGGACCGGATGGTTGATCAGGCACGTCAACTCGGCGCCAATGCCATCGTCAATGTGAGATTTTCGACCTCCTCCGTTGCCCAGGGGGCCGCTGAATTATATTCATATGGAACAGCCGTTCGTATCGAATAGAAGGAGATTGCCGGTGTATAATTTATTATTTTTCATAACTCTGATCGCAGTCGGATATCTGGCGGGCACCTTTGCAGAACGATATCACTACCGTTCCATCCATATGCGTGAAAAAATGTTCATTAATTTACCTGCTGTGACCATGAAAACCGTCGACTATCCTGATGATAGGATCAAATCTGCTGAATTGGTGTACGGTAGTGCCGTCATTTCCATCGATTATTTTAAGCGATTTACAGCATCACTTCGCAATATTTTCGGCGGTACCATCAAGTCATACGAAAGCCTCATTGACCGGGCGCGTCGGGAAGCGCTCCTTCGCATGAAGGAAATGGCAGGTGACTCAAAGATCATTGTCAATGTTCGCATCGAAACATCCACCATTGGTAGAAATGCCAATAAAAAGAGCGTGGGCTGTTTAGAGGCCATTGCATACGGGACTGCCCTGACCGTTGACTAAATTGGGCGATTGTTGAGTTTGCCGGAGATACAAGGCCCAGGGTGCGCTGCTGAAGTTAGCTACCGCAAGTACCCTGCAGTACAGTAAATCCGGTAAATTCGGCAAGTTTGGAGGATTTCAAATTGTGACAATTTTTGTAGTATTTAAACACATAATGGGCGAGTGTCTGCCCTGCCTTCGTGAAACGAACAGCGTGTTAAAATGTTAAAAATATATCATCTTTTTACTATTGTGTCACAATTTGAAACGCTCAATTTAGGTATGGATCAGTAGATGAAGTATACGCCCCGGTTACCGAAGTCGAATGTCAATGTGACGCCCACCTCTATGCTACGAGAATTTTTTGTTCTCACCCTCTCTTTGCTCGGTATTGTCATTGTAATCTACATACTAATGGGATTTGCGGTAGATCTGATTGTGCCACGGATTTCAACCGACCTTGAAACGAAAATGTCGGAACTCTTTATTCGATCCGTAGATGCCGAGGATATCGATTCGGAATGGGGGGGCTATGTCCAATCACTCGTGGAGGACCTTCAGAAACGTTGCACGACACTGCCTTACCTTTTCAAAGTTCATGTTCGAAAAGCTTCTTCGGTCAATGCATTGGCCTTTCCAGGCGGCCATATTATCGTTTTTACAGGACTTTTGAACAAGATAACCTCTGAAAACGAACTGGCATTTGCTTTTGCGCACGAGATGGGCCATTATGCCAACCGGGATCATCTTCGTGGTGTGGGAAGGGCCGTTGTGTTCATAACAATCTCAACCTTTTTATTCGGCACAGACAGTAATATCAGTCAAATGCTGGCCCATGCTTTGAATATTACGGAATTGAGCTTTTCCCGAAAACAGGAAACCCGTGCAGACGAATTTGCACTCGAAATATTAAATTGCGCTTATGGCAACGTCGCCGGTGCAACCGATTTTTTTAAAAGGCTTCCCAAGGAACAGGACCCGGGAACAATCGGCCATTACTTTGCATCGCATCCGGAGAATCTGAAGCGAATTACCGATCTTAACAAAACAATTCGAAATAAAGGGTTCAAACCGGGAGGGAAAAAACCCCTCCCAAAAACCGTTCAACAATAAAAAACAAAAAAAAGATGCGGGATTTAAGTTAGATCGCTTTGCTCACAATTGGAATGATGGAACAATGGAATACTGGAATAATGGGTTACTGTAGGAATTAGAATGATATTTTTCCTTCAACCCAATGTTCCACTATTCCAGCATTCCATTATTCCATGGAAGCAGCATAAACCAGGAAGTATAAAAAGACATTTAATTCCAATTAATTGAAGAATTTCAGAAATGTTTATTAACCAGAAAGGATAATCTAAAATGCAGATAACATTTTACGGCGCGGTTCGGGAAGTTACAGGTTCAATGCATCTGATCGAAACCGGAAAGAATCGAATTTTACTCGACTGCGGGATGTTTCAGGGCCGTCGGAAAGAAACCAATGAAAAAAACCGAACCTTTCCAATTGATCCGGCGACCCTCACAAATGTCGTGCTTTCACATGCCCACATTGACCACTCGGGCCGAATTCCGATACTGACGAAAAACAATTTCCACGGGCGTGTGTTCTGTACACGGGCCACGGCAGATGCCAGTGACTACCTCCTTAGGGATTCCGCCCATATCCAGGAGTCGGATGCAAGTTACCTGAACTATAAAACCGTCCGATCATTTCTGGCCGAATTGGACACCTCCGGTCCAAATAAAAAGATTTCAAAAAAGAAACTCAATAATATCAAGAAGGAACTAAAAAAGGAAGGTCATCGGATTAACACCGAAAAAATCAACGAACTTCTTCTGAAATATCGTCTTGAAGGCGTGACACCGCTATACAGCATTGAAGATGCTGAAAATGCCCTTGATTATTTTGAAGGATATCCCTACCGAAACTCGGCGATAATCGGAAAAGATGCCACCTGCACGTTTTATGAAGCCGGCCATATCTTAGGATCAGCCATATCCATTCTTAAATTCCGTGAAAACGAAAGGCAATATACCATCTGTTATACCGGTGATATCGGCAGATTTGAAAAACCGATCATAAAAAATCCTGCCCTTTCTTTTTTAAGCGATGATCTTGATGTGGATTTGATGATTATGGAAAGTACTTATGGGGACCGCGTGCACGATCCGTTAAAAGATTTAAAGCCCGGATTGAAAAAGATTTTTACTGAAACTTTTAAGCGAAATGGAACGGTAATTATACCGGCCTTTGCCTATGGGCGCACCCAGGAGTTGTTATATCTTATTCACGAATTGTATAATGAAGGTGAAGTCCAGCGGGTTCCGGTTTATGTGGACAGTCCATTGGCCACCAATATTACCCGGGTCTTTGGAGAACATCCGGAAGTATATGATAACGAAACCCATGAAACCTTTTTGAAAAAAGGCCAAAATCCGTTTTTTTTTAATCAAGTCCGTTTTGTGGGTTCGGTGGAAGAATCCATGGCCCTGAACCGTGAAGAAAAACCGCATATCGTCATCTCGGCATCAGGGATGTGCGAAGCCGGCCGTATCCTGCATCATCTGCGCCATAAAATCCACAACCCCCGTCATACGATCCTCATTGTCGGTTATATGGCTCAACACACGCTGGGTCGCCGAATTCTCGAACAAGGCCTCGAATATGAAAAATCAGGGCGAAAAGGTTCACCACCCTTGTTAAAATTTTTAAACAAAACATATCCGCTAAAAGCCCATGTCAAAAAACTGGACGGCTTTTCCGCACATGGCGATAAGGACGAGATGCTTCGTTTTCTCAAAGAATCAAATTTAAAAATCAAAAAGATCGCCGTTGTTCACGGCGAGGAGGATCAGTCCCTCGCATTTGCAAATCATTTGCAGCATGAAGGCTTTCCGGCAATTGTTCCTCATCTTGGTGAAACAATTAGAATAGAAGCAGATTGATGATCGACGGTGCGCCACAAAATAAAGACTTTTCCTTTTTGGCTGCTTCCTTTACGGTGTTTATATGCATGCTCTTCGGAGCCAATGCCGTGGCCATTAAAATCAGTCTTGAAGGTATAGGTGTCTTTACCACGGCAGGCATCAGATTCGGCATTGCCTCGGTGGCAATTTTTTTATGGGCCAGAATCACCGGACGATCTTTTGAAATTAAAAAAGAGCAGATCCTCCAACTTTTTGTGATCTCTATTGTTTTTACAGCCCAATTATCTCTTTTCTACCTCGGGCTCAGCAAAAGCAATGCTTCCCGCGGGACGTTGCTTGTCAATTTTCAACCCTTTTTTACACTGTTCCTTGCACATTTTTTTATTCCCGGTGATCGGATTACCCAGCGAAAAATAATGGGCATCCTACTGGGATTTGCCGGGGTTGCGTTTGTGTTTTTGGAGAAAAAAGGGGTTGCGAGCGATTTTGAGGTCGGGGATGTGATGATCCTTGCGGCCGCCTTTCTCTGGTCCTGTAATGCAGTCTATACAAAACGGATTATTTCCGCGTTCAAGCCGTTCCAAATAGCGCTATTTCCAATGATATTTTCGGTTCCTTTCTTTTTTTTGGAAGGTGTTCTGTGGGATCATCATATGATCGCTTTTATCGATTCTAAAATTATCGGTTCCATGGTGTATCAGAGTCTGGTTACGGCATCCTTTGGCTTTGTGGTCTGGAACAGTTTGCTGCAAAGATACGGCGCCGTGGCACTGCATTCTTTTATCTTTATTATGCCCATCAGCGGGGTCTTGCTGGGGGGGCTGATTTTAGGAGAACCGATAACCACAAACATCCTTATCGCCATGCTGTTGATCGTTGCCGGCATCCTGATGACCCATGTTAAACAAAAGAAACCCATACCATCGCTTCCTATAGGGAAAAATATTTAGACGGCTTCACAGAGCGACTGTTGAAAAATAAATGAGGTAATGCTAATAACAAGTTAGGGGCTTCGCCCCAATTGGAATAATGGAATAATGGAATAATGGAGTAATGGAAAGATGGGTTTGAAGGAGTTTTTAACCATTCAACATCTTCGTTTAAATCTGGTTTCAAAGCTGATTCTATCCGTGGGGCTGACTTTGCTTTTGAGCATATCCACATGGGCCTATTTTAATATTAGATATCAGACCAAAAAGATCACGAAAGATATTATGGTGGGAACCGACAGGTTGAGCAACACCATTATTCTTGGCGCCCATTATGCCATGATGCTGAATTCAAGAGAAGACATCAACCATATCATTAACAATATCAGCAAACAGAAAGAAATCGATACGATTCGGATATATAACAAAAAAGGACAAATAAAATTCTCGAACCGTCCTTCGGAACTCGACCTGATAACCAATATAAAAGCAGAGGCATGTGATGTGTGCCACCGGAAAGAGCCGCCTCTGGCTAAGCTCGATTTAACACAGAAAACCAGGACGTTTTATTCTTCTCAGGGTCATCATTTTCTCGGGATTATCAGCCCGATCCGAAATGAAACCGGCTGTTCGTCCGATTCCTGCCATGTGCATCCCACAGGGAAAAAGATACTGGGGGCGCTGGATGTTGTTGTCTCCCTTGAGCAGACAGATAACGACATCGCGTTTCTTAAAAACGGAATCATTGCTCTGGCTGTTTTTGCTTTTCTGGTAACCTCCGCCATTATTTTTGTCTTTGTGTTGAAATTTGTCAGTCAGCCCATAAAAAAGCTGATTGATGCCAGCAATCTTATTGCAAGGGGCGAGTATTTAGGCAATATCGACATTAAGCAAAACGACGAAATGGGGCAATTGTTTGTGGCCATTAACAAGATGGGCAAGAGAATTTCCTCAAAGCAGGCCCAACTAAAAAAACAAAGAGATGAATACCAAAATCTCTTTGAGCTTGTGCCTTGTTTGATCACCATTCAGGATCCAAACTACCAGCTTGTCAGTTACAACAAAGAATTTGAAGAAACGTTTAATCCAACCCCTGGGGATTTCTGTTTCCGTGTGTATAAGAAGCGTGATGAAAAATGCGAAGTTTGTCCGGTGGAAAAGACATTTAAAGACGGACGATCTCATTACGGTCAGGAAACCGGTATGGATAAGAACGGCAATACAACGCACTGGCTTTCCAGAACTTCGCCGATTCAAGACGCACAGGGCAATATCGTTTCGGTCATGGAAGTGTGCCTTGATATTACCCGTATGAAGCAGCTTGAAGAACGGCTTGAAAAATCGGAAAGAAAATATTACGCCATTTTCAACAACATTCCTAACGCTGTTTTTGTGCTGGACGTAAATACGCTTATAATACTCGACTGCAATAAGAGCGTAAAAGGTGTTTACGGATATGAAAAAGATGAGATCACCCACAGATCTTTTCTGAATTTGTTTCTGGACGAAGAAAAAGACCATTATGCCTTCAAAATAGTGACGTCTGCCTACATCAACCAGGTAAAGAATGTCGACAAAGACGGTAGAATGCTTTTTGTCGCCATCCGAATTTCACCGTCGGAGTACCTGGGGCAAAAAGTACTTCTGGTTACCACCAGCGATATCACTAAACGGCTTGAAACCGAACAGCAACTCATTCATGCCGGCAAGATGGCGACGCTGGGAGAAATGGCCACCGGCATTGCCCACGAATTGAACCAGCCGCTTTCGGTCATAAAAACGGCCAGCAGCTTTTGCTTGAAAAAAATAAACAAAAATGAGGTCATCAAAGAAAAAGACCTTTATACCATGCTTGAAAAGATAGACCGCAGTGTGAATCGCAGCGCAAACATTATTAGTCATATGAGGCAGTTCGCCAGAAAATCGGACGTGGTGTTGGCTGAGGTGCAGATCAATGACGTGCTCAAAAGATCCTTTGATATCTTCAGTCAACAGCTCAAAGTGAGAGGCATTGATGTGGTTTGGGATATCGATCAAAATTTGCCGACCGTAATGGCAGATCCCAGCCGTCTGGAGCAGGTGTTCATCAACCTTCTTTTGAATGCCAGAGACGCCATAGAGGAAAAGTGGTGGCCTTTAGAGCCTGCCATGGGTATGAAAAAGATTACACTTAAAACGAAATTAGAGGAAAAGTCGGTGATGGTTGAAGTCAAAGATAACGGTATAGGGATTTCAGAAGATATCGCCGATAAAATATTTGAGCCTTTTTTTACGACCAAGGAAGTCGGAAAAGGGACCGGTCTGGGCCTTTCAATCAGTTACGGAATTATCAAAGATTGTCATGGAGACATCAAGGTGAGCATGAACGAAAAAGGAGAGACCTGTTTCAGGTTA
>PKTV01000158.1 GCA_002868985.1 Desulfobacteraceae bacterium
AAAGGGTATATTAAGTGGAACCTATATTTCTTGTTGTCATTATATTTTACATGTTGAGCACCATCGGATATCTTATTTATCTTTTTCTTCAGAAAGATTACCTTCAGAAAACCGGTTTTTACCTCCTGGCAGCCGGATTTTTATGCCATACGGTGGAAATGGGTTATCGATTTGTTCAGTCAGGACACTTTCCTGTCAGCAACCTTCATGAAACACTTTCATTGGCAGGCTGGACCCTCGCCGGTGTTTTTCTGCTATTTCAAGACAGATATCGTCTCAAGATTCTGGGAATTTATGCCGCTCCCCTAATTACGATCGTGATGGTCATTGCAGCCCGTTTGCCGAACGTACCGAGCAAGACCCATACGATCTTAAACAGCTTTTGGCTTATTGTGCACGTGGTTGCGATTTTTATCGGTGAAGCGTCATTGGCGCTGGCCTGCGGCGCCGGGCTCTTGTATCTTTTACAGGAGAATGCCATTAAATCCAAACAACGCGGTTTCTTTTTCAAACGACTTCCATCTTTGGAACTGCTCGACAATACGGGTTATGCATGTATCGTCACCGGTTTTGCCATGCTGACGTTTGGGCTGATCACCGGGTTGATATATGCTAAATCGGTCTGGGGAAGATTCTGGAGCTGGGACCCCAAAGAAGTATGGTCCGGCATTACCTGGATCTTGTATGCCGTCCTTCTTCACCAGCGTCTGACGGTTGGATGGCGGGGACGCCGAGCGGCAATTATGGCCATCATCGGTTTTGCTGTCATCTTATTTACGTTTTTAGGGGTTAACTTTTTCTTAAAGGGTCATCACGGAGAATTTACCCGAATGTAAATGGGGAGCGAAGCGACTCCATAACTTTAGTCACTTTAGCTCACTTCAAACTTTAGTCACTTTTACGGTTTATTCGGGTTGGACATTTTAAACTTAAATAATGCAATCATATTTATAAATTTACGAATCAAGAAATATGTTAGACATCGTATTACTGGGATTGAATCATAAAACAGCGCCGGTGGCGCTGAGAGAATGCCTTGCCATCTCAAAGGATGAGACATCCGTTGCCCTCAAAGCGTTTAAGGAACTTCTGTCTATCCGTGAAGTGATGCTTTTTTCCACCTGTAATCGTGTGGAAGTTCTCATGATTGTTCAGGACAAAACGAACGCGGTGGATGCCGTTAAAGATTTTCTTTCTGAATTAAAACATCTTCCGGTTTCCGAATTTGAAAAATCCCTCTATATTCATGAAGGTGATGATGCCGTCCGGCATGTATTCAGGGTTGCCGCCAGTCTTGATTCCATGGTGGTGGGAGAGCCACAGATCCTGGGACAGATAAAAGAAGCCTATCAAATGGCCACAACAACGAAGACTTCCGGTGTTCTTTTGAACAAATTACTCCATCGTACTTTTTTCGTGGCCAAACGGATTCGGACGGAAACCGGGATCGGAGATCATGCAGTGTCCATCAGTTATGCGGCCATTGAACTGGGTCGAAAAATTTTCGGAACCTTTGAAGGAAAAAAAGTGCTGCTTATCGGTGCCGGTGAAATGGCGGAGCTGGCGGTGGAACACCTGATCCGAAACAGGGCAGAGGATATCCTGGTTGCCAATAGAACGTTTGAGAGCGGTGTTGACCTGGCCAAGAAATTTAGAGGACAGGCGATCCGGTTCGATGAAATCGAGGACGCTTTACAACAGGTAGATATCATCATCAGCTCGACCGGTTCTCCCGATTACGTGGTGACTCGAGATCATGTCAAAGGAATCGTACGCCGGCGTCGCAATCGCCCCCTTTTCTTTATCGACATTGCTGTCCCTCGTGATATCGATCCGGAAATCAACCGGCTTGCCAATTCATATGTTTATGATATTGATGATCTCAAGGGAATTGTTGATGAAAATGTCAAGGATCGCAACAAGGAAGCGATAAAAGGAGAAAGAATCGTTGATGAGGCCGTGATCAGCTTCCGGCACTGGTGCGAAAGCCTGGAGGTAGTACCGACAATTGTTGAATTGAGAAAAAAGATTGAGGAAATAGCAAAAGGAGAATTAAAAAAAACGCTTCATACAGCAAAGCATCTCTCGGCTGACGACATCATGGCCATCAACAGAATGACGGATGCAATGGTCAATAAAATACTTCATGATCCTACGATGCTGCTAAAAGGCAACGGACACCACCAGGACAAATCCGTTTATCTCGACGTTACCCGAAAGCTGTTTAAGCTTGATGAATAGTGTCCTGAAATATGCACAAGCCGGAGGCTTTCATATGCTGCGTTATTAAGGGCTCGCAATAGCTAACTATGGCTTCGCCCTGAAGTGCCTTGCATATAAAAGCCTCCAACTCGTGCAAATTCCAGGAGTATCGATATCTTGTTTCGAACAACAGATCTACGCGGCATATCTAAAAGATTATATGCTACATAAAACCAAACATATTGACATCTCCGAAATACGTCATCTTTACCCGTTTAAATCCAATTACATAAAAATAAACGGCCTGAATTATCACTTCCTTGACCAAGGTTCGGGGGACCCGGTGGTCATGCTTCACGGAAATCCTACCTGGTCGTTTTATTTTCGTAACCTGGTTAAAGGCTTGTCATCACAATTTCGCACCATTGTGCCGGATCACATCGGGTGCGGCCTGTCGGACAAACCGGGTGTCGATCAATATGACTATCGTCTGAAGAGCCGTGTCGACGACCTGGAGAATCTTCTCGACACCTTAGGGATAAACCAAAAGATAACACTGATACTCCACGACTGGGGGGGGATGATCGGTATGGCGTACGCTTTGAGACATCCGGAAAGGATTCGCCGATTTGTCATCATGAATACCGCGGCCTTTCTTTTGCCGGAGGGTAAGGCACTCCCTGTAAGACTTCGGCTGATACGAAATATCAAGCCGTTTGCTTCATTGGCGGTACTCGGCTTTAATATTTTTGCCTATGGTGCGCTTTTCATGGCTTCTTACAAAGGCCTTGAAAAAGATGTAAAATCGGGCCTCATTGCTCCGTACAATAGCTGGAACAACAGGATAGCAACATTAAAGTTTGTTCAGGATATTCCTGTCAAAAAAAAGGATCCGAGTTACCGTCTTGCAAAATATGTGGATGACAACCTGCATCGATTGAATCACATTCCCATGCTCATTTTATGGGGTGAACACGATTTCGTGTTTGATATGGATTATCTTTTGGAATGGCAGTGCCGTTTCCCTGATGCAAAAGTAAAGACATTCAAAGGTGCGGGCCATTATGTTCTTGAAGATGCAGCAGACAGAATTATTCCGATGGTTAAGAATTTTATGAAATATCATATTTGATTCTTCTTCCTACCGGTAATTTTCCGGCAGTTATCTATCCTCACATGGTTTTTCACATAACGGAATTTCAGGAGAGGTCTTCGGCCAGTTTTACGAAGATGTTGGCGTTACTGAGAATACCGATCAATTTGGTTCCATCGACCACGGGCAATCTTCTTACACCCACCATTCGCATCATCTGATGACAGTTTGAAATGGACAAGCCGGTATTAACAGTAATCGCAGGCTTGGTCATCACATCATCGACCAAAAGTGATGTCCCTCCGACTGGATTAATGACAATCGCTTCAACGACATCCTTGCGAGTAATAATGCCGAATGCATCCCCATCGCTTTCAGGTTCAATGATAAGACTCGAAACGCTGAAATCGCGCATTATTTTAATGGCCGTCAACAGCGTTACATCTTTATGGACTGTTTTGACGTCAGTCTTCATAAGATCTTTGACTCTGATTTTATCTGCATCCATATCTCTTTGCCCTCCATATAAAACACCATATACCTTAAATCTGAATAGTTAGGTTGCAAGTTCCACAGCCTGTCGTTCTTCATTCAAAACAAACAGAGCTTTACCTCTGATATCTTCTTTGACATGATAGACGCACCCGTTTATGATTATGGTCGTCCCTAAATATACGGCCTTGTTAACCTTCACTTCCACAGGTTCGGTCTCTGTTTCAGAGATTTCTTGTGCCAGTTTTTGCCTGTATTTGACCATCATGGTTTCTTTACGCACGACTTCACGCCTAAATTTAACCAGTTTATCAAGTCTACGGATTATTTCTCCAGGAAGCGTTTTGCTTTTATATTTTTTAACGAATCGGGCTAAAACCTTGTCCGTCTTAGCCCTTTTTCGCTTAAAACTTTCAAGCTGTTTTTTAGCATCAGCCAAAAGCTTCCGAGTCTTTGAATCCGTTCCGACACTCACATATGTTTTTATTCCGGCATCGGATCCAATTTCGTTAGCTTCCACACCCTTGGCAGCCTCAACTGAACCGCCTCTTATACGACCTTTTCCTTTAGTTACCATTATAATGCCATTGGCTGATACAGTGCTGCGCAATATGTCATCACGGACAAATATGTCGCCATCGGCATGGACTCGGGCACCTTCAAGAAAACGGGCCGTGATATTTCCGCCGGCCTGGACTCTTCCTTCAGCCGAACCGATGACTCCGCCGTCTATGTAAATGTCGACACCGGCTTCAACAATAGCGTCTTCAACACCGCCTCCGATTTTTATTTCATCGCTGGCGCGTACTTCGAATCCCGAATGAATCCAACCTTTGATATCCAGCGACCCTTCCATTGACAGGTTGCCAATTGAATAATCCACATTACCGGGGACTTCGTACTGTTTGGAAATCCATATTTTGTTTTCCGGCGAAAGAAAAATTATGCCATCGATTTCGGATGTAAAACTAAGCCCATCTTCTGAAACTTTAACGTTGCCTGCCGTCTTGAGGTCTTTTTCACTTCCGGGTTTGGTAGGAAGAATATTGCCAAATACGTCCACCCCTTCTATTCCGGGTGTCGGCGGAATCTTGACTGCCAGCAGCATTCCCGCCTTGGCGCTTTGTATTGATTTGCGTTCTTTATAATTAATGTTTCCGGAGTGCTCATCAATAGTTCCCGCAATCATCTCCGGTTGAAATTTAAGTTCGATTTGCGCGTCCTCTCCTCGCTGGGCTGCTTTCCCCTCTGCAATCACTACATCATGAACCGGCATGTTTTTTGAGGCAGCCTCGTTCAGCGCCTGTTCAATGGCGCTGCCATCGATACCCTGGACTATTCCGCGGCCGGCCAGTAATTTCCCAACCAACTCCATAGTAAGCATCCTGCCCGACTCCGACGGAGGATGAACAGACAGATAGACGCTTAATTTGTCCTCAGCCACAATCAGTGGGTCGTTGACACACAATTGGCCATTGATGTAATCTGCATAGCCTGCCAAAACGCCCTCGGCAACGACAAAAGTCACGCCGTCATAGAGAACAGCAACGTTCGCGCCGGGAGTTATCTGTTTGTCCTTGGGTTCGGCACCGGTCAGGGGTTTTCCGGTTATGGTGCTGCCATGCAAGGGTTTTTCCAGCAAAGTTTTTATGGCAAGCACATCGCCGGCTGAAAACATCTCCTTGATAACGGAAGATTCAGGCAGTCTGCTGTTTTGTCTTTCAGCATCGACGGTTTCGGGATCATCGCCATTAAGACGGAATTTGAATTCTATCCGGGCATCAACACCGTCTTTGGCCGGAGCAGCTTCGGCGACCATGAGATCCCGAATCGGTTCGCCCGCTTCAATGGCCTTTATAACCGAATCTTCTTTAATACCGCTGATTACGCCTGCCTGTTCCAGCGCTGTAAATACATCTTTATATGTAAGCTTGCTGTTGTCGGCAAGTGTAGGGAATATGGACATTTTAGCCCACATCCCTGATTTGTCGACCTTGATCGGATTTTCTGCCGACACTTTCTTGGGGGTTAATCGCGCCGTACCATATATGGCAGCCAGTAATGTATTACCATCCTTGGTGACGGTAACATTCTCTCCGGAAGAAAAATCGACCTCATTGCCCATCCTTGCAGGAACTTCTTCACCAAAAATGTTTCTGCCCGGCGTTCCTTTTGCGGCGGGAATTCGAACAGCGACGATCTGATCCGGTTTGACCATCATATTGGCACTAGGATCTTTATTGACAGCATCCTGCCCGATTTTCAGATCGATTCGGCCGTCCTGGCCGCTTTCGGCAGGATCGCCGACGGCAACCTGGATATTGTTACACGGAGTGCCGGTATTTATTACTTCGGAAACAATATTTTTGATGACTTCTTTGTTGATGCCGAAAACAATTTTGAGATCGGCGAGGGCGTGTTCGATGTCTTCAACGGTTACCGGCTTGCCCTTGCCCAAAGGCGGCGTTATCGTCCCGATGGCGGCACCCATCTTATCTTCCGATATGGTAATATCGAATTGGCCGGGCATGTTCTTTATCGAAACAGCATACGTTTGTTCATCGACCGGTACGACGTTGACATCGTCGGGCTGAACGCCGAGCTGCCGGGCGCCTTCAATACGAGCGCTTTTGTCGGTTTTCACGGAAACGGTAACAGTGGTATGCTGCATTTTTCAGCGGTCTCATGTCATTGAAGATTTATAAACACTATGACAAAATCCTTACAAGTCTGTGCACGAACCGTAAGCTATAAGCGGGCAAGTGCATTTGCTGATTAACCCGTGACGGTTTCCTATTCCTCGTCTTCGGGATAAAACGTAAATCCTGTTGTTGATTTTTTGGCAAAGAATTTTAGAAAGCCGACTTCCTTTATTTCTTCCAAACTAATTGTCGGGCGATCAGCTTTTTCATTTAATATGGTATCCCTTAAATTAGGATTTTGATGAGTTAAGATGATGGCAATTTTTTCAGCCTCTTGTGGGCTCTCTGCCCTTACAAATCTCGTGGCATAAAACCCAAATTTATTGAGTTCACCGTCAAGATTGAGGAGGAAATTCTTCCCATGGAGTTTTACCTTGAATTTTTTCATCGAATTCTCTTTTTCGGCTAACATTAGATATTAAATAGTCGGCGTTATAACTTGTACTCTTCCCAGTAGGCGAACTGGAAGTCAATTGTTGCCTAATACATATATCATAAAAATGAAAAGGGCAAACTCCTAAAAAAAGATTTACCCTTATTGAAAAAGATATCACAAATATTTTATTTGTTTCACAATTTATCTTTCCGCATGTTTGGCATTATGATAATAAAGCATCTTTACAACCCTTGATAGTTATTGTAGCTTATACCTGAATACTGCATCGAAAATCTCGATGGCTTCGTAAATCTCGCTTCAGCGGTACTGCGCTGTATTCCTCGTAATTGCAGCGTAGAATAAGTACGTCTCATTCCTCGGAATTTGCGCGCTTTTATATCCCGCTGTTTTTCTGCGGGGGGATTTAAAGCTTTTTACTTTTTATGAATTCATCAATCTTGATAGATTATAATAGCTTTAGATTTGGAATTGATTCGAACAAATGAGCCCAAACAATCATGAAGAAGAGCGTCATGTCGTAAATATCGCGTCCTACTTGAAAAGAGTGGCCGGAATTGAACCCTACAAACGGGCGGTTGTCTATCCCGCAGGCCGGGACAACTCCGGCCGGGTGATGTATTCTCATTTGACGTTTTTGCAGCTGGATCGGGAATCCGATTGTCTGGCTCACGGGATGGAAAAAGCCGGGATCACCCGCGGGACCCGGACCATTTTAATGGTAAAACCGGGTCTGGAATTCTTTATGATTATTTTCGCCCTGTTCAAAATCGGGGCTGTTCCGGTTGTCGTGGATCCGGGGATGGGGATTCGCCGAATGGCAGAATGCTTCAAAGAAGGCCGGCCGGAAGCGTTTATCGGTATTCCAGCGGCCCACGTGATTCGAACTTTTTATTCCAGATTTTTCAAAACCGTTCGGGTATGGGTAACGGTGGGAAGACGCTGGTTCTGGAGAGGTTTTACCCTGAATCAGACACGTCAGGTGCCATGGAAACCCTATGTTACGGCCAAAACCCGAGGAAACGATACCGCTGCGATATTGTTTACAACCGGTAGCACAGGCCCTGCCAAGGGTGCAGTGTACACTCACGGAAACTTTGACGCACAGTTGCGTCACATAAAAACCCATCTTGGACTGTCCATGGAAGAAATCGATCTTTCCACATTTCCGCTTTTTGCGCTGTTTTGGCCGCCGTTGGGGATTACTTCCGTCATTCCGGACATGGACCCCACCAAGCCTGCCCGTGTAAATTCTAAAAAGATTATCGAGGCCATTCTGGACCAGGGCGTTACCAACATGTTTGCTTCTCCCGCTCTTTTGAATCGCGTGGGTGAATACGGAAAAAAGAGAAATATTATACTGCCGTCCCTGAAACGGGTCATTTCCGCCGGTGCACCCGTATCTCCATCGATTGTCGAAAAGTTTGCGTCCATGTTGGGTGAAAATGCTCAGATTCATACACCCTACGGGGCTACCGAAGCGGTGCCCATTATATCCATCACCAGCAATGAAATCCTGACTGAAACCCGAAAATTCAGTGAAAAGGGCTACGGGATCTGCATCGGACGACCCATTAATGATCTAAAAATCCGCATCATAAAAATAAGTGATGATCCTATTCAGATGTGGTCGGACGATATTCTGGTAGAAGATGGTGAGATGGGTGAGATAACGGTAGCCGGTGATCTCGTGACCCGGAAATACTTTGAAAAGCCTGAAGCCGACGCAAAGGCCAAGATCGAAGACAAAGATTCCTTTTGGCATCGGATGGGAGACGTAGGATGGACGGATTCAAAGGGGAGAATATGGTTCTGCGGCCGAAAAAGCCATCGTGTGGTGACTAAAGAGAATACTCTTTTCACCATACCTTCTGAAGCCATCTTCAACAATCATCCACAGGTGTTTCGAAGTGCCCTTGTGGGAATCGGCCCCCACAATCAACAAAAACCGGTCATATGCATCGAACTAAAACGAAGCCGCCACAAAATAAACAAAAAGGATCTGAAAAAGGAGCTTCTTGAGCTTGCCGATCAGAACGAAATGACAAAGGACATCAAGACCATACTGTTTCACAAGTCTTTTCCCGTGGACATTCGACACAACTCAAAAATTTTTCGTGAAAAATTGGCAAGATGGGCTGAAAAGAAATTAAGTTAGTGTCCACCCAGAAATGGCCCTTTTTCCGCCGAGCGTCGTTCTCCTCGGCTTTCCGGCTGCGACGTACGTTGAGTACGTCTCACCGCAAACCCTTGTGCGGCCTTGCTCGACGAAAAAATTGCTCATTTCTGCATTGGACACATAATGGTACCTCCACGATTCGCGGATGGGCACAAGTTAAATGAAAAACAATGACTCCAATACAGCCAAGTCTTCCGATCAGGTTCTGGTCACTGGCGGCGGCGGATTTTTGGGCGGTGCCATTGTCAGACAACTGGTGGAAAGAGGCGACCGTGTCATCAGCTTTTCACGGCGCTTTTATCCGGAGCTTGCGGCAATGGGGGTTGAACAGATCCAGGGAGACATCAGCGATGCAACCGCTGTAGAACAGGCATGCCGGGAAGTTGATCTCGTATTTCACGTTGCGGCAAAACCCGGCGTATGGGGAGATTATGTAACGTATTACCAAACCAATGTCATCGGGACTCAGAACGTGATCGTTGCCTGTAAACAGCATAATGTTTCACGGCTTGTTTATACCAGTTCCCCCAGTGTTGTTTTTGACGGTTTTGATATGGAAGGTGTTGATGAGTCTGTTCCCTATCCTGAGAAATATCATGCCCATTACCCGAAGACAAAGGCCATGGCCGAACAGTTTGTGATAGCGGCCGGTGATGAGGACTTGAAGACTATTATTTTGAGGCCCCATTTGATATGGGGTCCACAGGACAATCATCTGGTGCCGAGAATTATTGAACGGGCAAACCGCCTGGTCAGGGTGGGAAACGGCAGAAACCTGGTGGACACCATCTACATCGATAACGCAGCAGATGCTCATATTCAGGCTGCTGACAGATTGGAACAAAACCATAACCTTTCCGGCAGGGTTTATTTTATCAGCCAGGACGATCCCGTTCCTTTATGGGAGATGGTCAACAATATTTTAAGAAAAGCAGGTCTGGCCCCTGTTCAGCGTTCGATATCCCGCAACACAGCATGGATGATTGGCGCTGTCCTGGAAATTTTATATAAGATGCTTAAAATCAGGGGCGAACCGAGGATGACACGTTTTTTAGCCGATGAACTTTCGACAGCCCACTGGTTTGATATCAGCGCGGCAAAAAAAGACCTGGGATACGCACCCAAAATTTCGATGGAAGAGGGGCTTTCCAGACTTGAAAAATGGTTTAGCATAAGCTATAAATAGGAAATAGAAAAGAGGAAAGAGGAAAGAGGAAAGAAGGTAAAGGAAACCACGGATGAACACGAATAAACACAAATATTTTGAAAAATAATATTTATGTTTATTTGTGTC
>PKTV01000407.1 GCA_002868985.1 Desulfobacteraceae bacterium
ATTCTTGCTTAAAATTTTATCATTCGCGTTTGTAGTGGCAACGTTTGCTTTCATTGCTCCCAGCAATTCAGCGGCTGACCCTTCTATCTGGGCGCCACCACCGCTGGCCACGCTTATTGAAGAAGGTTTGGCCAAAAACCAGGATATCCAGAGTCTGGCGTCTAAAGTAGAAAGCCTCAAAGAAGAGATTTCGTTTGCGGGATCGTTGAATGATCCTCGCATTGGTATCGGTTTGCTGAATCTTCCAACCGACACATTCAGGTTTGACCAAGAGCCCATGACCCAAAAGCAGATTTTTATCGCCCAGAAAATACCCTGGTTCGGCAAATTAGACCTCCGTTCCCAAAGGGCTGCAATGAAGGCGATTCGTCAAGAAGCGATCCTAAATGCAAAACAGCTGGAACTCGCCCGACAAATTGCTTCAGCATATTACGAGCTTGGTTTTGTTGCCAGTGGTCAGAAAATCAACGAAAGGCTCATAAAAATGTTGACCCAGCTACTTAAGGTATCAGAGTCGAGATATGCAGCAGGTCAAGGGCTTCAGCAAGATGTTTTGCAAGCCCAGGTAGAAGTGAGCAAACTTTTGGATGAACAGATCACTTTGGACAAAAAACGCCGTATGCTGGAAGATCGGATCAACAGTATGCTGAATCGGGAGAGTTTCACCCCTGTAATACCGCCTGAAAATCCGCCACTTCCTGATCTAATACTGAAACAAGAGACATTGCAAAATCGTGCCTTGAAGATGAATCCCTGGCTGAAAGTCAAACTGGCTGAAATCAACCAGGCCAGTGTGGAGGTTGAGCTGGCCCGAAAGGATTATTGGCCGGATATGGATTTCAAGGTGGCCTACGGTCAGCGGGATGAAAGTCAGAGCGGCCAGGACCGGGCAGATTTTTTATCAACTTCTGTGGTCATGAATATTCCCCTCTGGCAGAAAAAACGGCAAGACAAGAAACTGGGGGCAACCAAGCTACGCCATAAAGCTGCCTCACAGTCTTATCAGAATTTGGTAAACAGTCTCCCTCATAAAATAGATGCTCTGGTAATCGATATCCGAAACTTACAGAAAAGCTACGAACTAATTACAGGGGCCTTGATCGTCCAGGCAGAGCAGTGGGCCCGGTCATCTTTAACCGCCTATGAGGTTGGTAAAGTAAATTTTAATACCACGATCAATGCTCAAATTCGTTTGCTTCGCTTCGAACTTCAGTCCGAAAACTACTTGTTCAGCCTCTATAAAAAACGTGCAGAACTTGAAGAGGTTTTGGGCGCACCGCTTTTGTCTCAAAATCCGGGTGAAAATGTATCTCATTTGCAAAAGGAAAAAACATCATGAAACAACGAATAAAAAAATCCCTTTTTATCGCAACCTTTGGTTTAATCGGTGTTTTGACATTGCTCATCACCTGGAATGGTTTTGACAGGAGCCCCACCGGCGAATCGATTATTACGGTTTCAAAAGCCTTGGCTTCGGAAAATGAACTCAAAGCAGGAATGATCGATCCCAAAACCGGCAAAAAAATTAAATACTGGGCCGCCCCCATGGACCCGACCTATATCCGAAACGAACCGGGAAAATCTCCCATGGGGATGGATTTGGTGCCGGTCTACGCGGAAGAAGGCGATGAGAAAGAACCGGCTTCGACCATCCGTATTGATCCGGTGACCATTCAAAATATGGGAGTTCGAATGGAACGGGTAAAACGCAAACCTTTGGTTAAAAACATTCGAACATTCGGCAACATTACCTACGATGAAAGACGGATCTATGCGGTCAATACCAAGTTTAACGGATGGATTGAAAAACTGTATGTGGATTTTATCGGTGAAAAAGTAAAAAAAGGCCAACCCCTTTTTGAGATTTACAGCCCTGAACTGGTAACAGCTCAGGAGGAATATCTTCTCTCCCTTCATCATAACGAAAGTTTAAAAGAAAGCCCTTACGCCAGCATCCGGGAAGGGGCCCAGCGGCTTTTGAATGCCTCCCGTACCCGCTTGAGGTACTGGGACTTGACCGAAAAGCAGATAAAAAAAGTTGAAAATACCGGTACTGTTCAAAAGACGCTGACTATATATTCTCCGGCCAGCGGCGTGGTCATCAAAAAGATCGCCTTTCAGGGTCACGATGTAAAGGCAGGCGAACACCTGTATGAAATCGCCGATCTTTCAAAGGTGTGGGTGGATGTGGAAGTTTATGAGTATGAGTTTCCCTGGATTAAAAAAGGAATGCCTGCAGAGATGGTGCTTTCCTACGTCCCGGGTAAGATCTTTACCGGTAAAGTGCTGTATGTTTATCCGTTTCTTACAGCCAAGACCCGAACGGCCAGACTCAGATTGGAATTTCCCAATCCCGATTATCAGCTAAAGCCTGACATGTACGCCAATGTGAATCTGAAGACTGCTGTTTCCGAGGATAGTTTGGTTATTCCTCAGGAAGCGGTCATTGACAGCGGAGTTCGAAAGCTCGTTTTTGTGGCCCTTGGAAAGGGCAAATTTCAGCCTCGTGAAGTCAAGCTTGGTTTGGAAGGCAATGATCATGAATTCCAGGTATTGGAAGGTCTTAAGGAAAATGAACAGATCGTGATTTCCGCTCAGTTCATGCTCGATTCGGAAAGCCGTTTGCGCGAGGCTATTCAAAAGATGCTGGAAGTTCAGCAGCAGGGTTTTCCCAAAACCGATACCCAGTCCTTGAAAATGGAAGACAACAATCTCGATATGTCAGATATGAAAATGGAGGAAGACGATCTCGATATGTCAGATATGAAAATGGATGAGACGACTGAAACCTCGAAGGCGCATCAACACAAGTAAATGTATAGTTGTTGATATTCTTAAAAGACTCCTCTCGATTTTGAAAAGCTGAAAGAGAAAGCGACATGATAGAAAAAATTATAGATTTATCCATAAAAAACAAATTCTTGGTAATCCTGATGACCTTGTTTGTGATTGCGGCCGGCACCTATGCGATGTTGAAAACACCACTGGATGCTATCCCGGACCTTTCTGACGCACAGGTGATCATCTTTACCGAATATCCGGGCCAGGCGCCCCAGGTTGTTGAAGACCAGGTGACCTATCCGCTGACAACAGCCATGCTTTCGGTACCGTTTGCCAAAGTCGTCCGGGGCTATTCCTTTTTTAACCTTTCCTTTGTGTACATCATTTTTGAGGACGGTACTGATCTTTATTGGGCTCGCAGTCGGGTACTGGAATATCTAAACTTTGTCTCCGGACGTCTTCCCCAAGGGGTAACGCCCTCTTTGGGGCCGGATGCTACCGGAGTGGGCTGGGTGTACGAATATATCCTGGAAAGTGATCGACATGATCTTTCCCAGCTTCGCTCGATTCAGGACTGGTTTTTGCGTTATGAGCTTGCCAGTGTCCCCGGTGTTTCCGAGGTGGCGTCTATAGGGGGTTATGTCAAGCAGTATCAGGTGGTCGTGGACCCCAACAAGCTGATAGCATACAACATTCCCCTTCAAAAGATCAAAATGGCCGTTCAACGCAGCAATAATGATGTTGGCGGAAAAATGGTCGAGATGGGCGAAACCGAGTTCATGGTTCGAGGGCTCGGCTATATCAAGAGCATAGAAGACCTCAACAACATTCCCCTCGGAGTGGACCAGCGGGGCACGCCAATTTTGCTCCGAAATGTCGCCACCATCAAGATCGGGCCGGAACTCCGGAGGGGGCTTGCCGACTATAACGGCACCGGTGAAACCGTCGGCGGCATCGTGGTAATGCGCTATGGAGAGAATGCCCTCAAGGTCATTGAAAATGTCAAAAAACGCCTCGATCAGCTCAAATCGGGATTGCCTGAAGGGGTTCGAATAAAAAGCGTATACGACCGTTCAGGTCTGATCCTGCGGGCCGTGGACAACCTGAAACGGACACTCATCGAGGAATGTGTCATCGTGGCGGTGGTCTGTATCGTCTTTTTGCTCCACTTTCGCAGCGCTTTTGTGGGCATATTTACACTTCCGGTAGGCGTGCTGATCAGTTTTATCATTATGGAACGACAGGGAATCAACGCCAACATCATGAGTTTGGGAGGCATCGCCATCGCTGTCGGTGCAATGGTGGATGCCGCCATTGTCATGATCGAAAACGCCCACAAGCATATCGAACACGATGGCGGGAAAAAGCCCCACTGGGAATTAATTGCAGATGCTGCCAAGGAAGTCGGGCCGTCCCTGTTCTTTTCCCTATTGATCATCGCCGTTAGCTTCCTGCCGGTGTTCACCTTAGAAGCCCAGGAAGGGCGACTTTTCCGACCCCTGGCCTATACCAAGACTTACGCTATGATAGGATCCTCGCTGCTGGCGGTAACCATCGTGCCAGTGATGATGGGCTATCTGATTCGGGGCAAGATTCTGCCCGAGCATAAAAATCCGGTGAACCGCTTTCTCATCTGGATCTATCATCCCATTATCAAGCTGGTGCTCAAAGCCAAATTTTTAGTGATCCTGCTGGCAATAGTGGTCATGACGGTCAGTTATATTCCCTGGAAGCGCACCGGTTCCGAGTTTATGCCGCCGCTAAACGAAGGTGATCTGCTTTATATGCCCACGACCCTGCCGGGCATCTCCATAACAAAGGCCAAGGAACTTTTGCAGCAGACCGACCGCATTATTGCCAGCTTTCCTGAAGTTCACCACACATTCGGTAAAGTCGGTCGAGCTGAAACGGCCACCGACCCTGCACCCCTTTCCATGATAGAAACGACCATTACGCTGAAACCTGAATCCGAATGGCGGGAGGGGATGACCATGGAGAAACTGGTCCATGAACTCGATAAAGCCATCCAGTTTCCAGGTTTGACCAATGCATGGACCATGCCGATCAAAACCCGAATCGACATGCTTTCCACCGGGATAAAAACACCGGTGGGAATCAAGCTCATGGGTGAAGACCTCCAGGTCTTAAGCGATCTGGGAGAAAATATCGAAGTGGTGATGCGGGACGTGCCCGGTACTTTGAGCGTTTATTCCGAGCGGGTTACCGGCGGAAATTTTTTAGATTTTCAGATCAAGCGTAAAGAAGCCGCCCGTTATGGTTTGACCGTCGGGGACGTGCAGGACATCATTATGACCGCCATCGGCGGGATGAATATTACCCAGACCGTCGAAGGCTTGGAACGCTACCCGGTGAATCTTCGATACGGGAGTGAGCTTCGGGATACTCCTGAAAAATTAAGACGTATCCTGGTGCCCACACCAACAGGCGCCCAGGTGCCGATAACACAGGTGGCCGATATCCGGATTATCAAAGGACCGCCGGTTGTAAAAAGTGAAAACGCCCGCAACACCGCCTGGATCTATGTGGACATTACCGGCATCGATGTGGGGACTTACGTCAAAAAAGCACAGGAAGTTGTCCGAGAGAACATAAAACTGCCGCCAGGTTACAGCATGATCTGGAGTGGCCAATACGAGTACATGATCCGAGCCCAAAAACGGCTGATGATCGTTGTACCGATGACCCTGATCATCATTTTCGTGCTGCTGTATTTCAATTTTAAGAATGTCGTTGAAAGTCTCATCGTAATGCTAAGTGTTCCCTTCTCTCTTACCGGAGGATTGTGGCTCATGTATCTTCTGGGCTACGACATGAGTGTTGCGGTGGGGGTAGGCTTTATTGCCCTGGCCGGCGTTGCAGCGGAAACCGGGGTCGTGATGTTAATATACCTGGATATCGCCTATCGCAAATATAAAGCCCGATACGGTGATGCATTCAACAAATGGCATCTCCAAGAAGCCATTGAAGAGGGGGCGGCATTGCGTGTACGACCGAAGATGATGACTGTTGTGGCTATCATGGCCGGATTGATGCCGATTATGTGGAGTCACGGCACCGGCTCCGAAGTGATGAAGCGCATCGCCGCTCCCATGGTCGGGGGCATGGTCAGCGCAACTATTTTGACGCTGATTGTGGTGCCGGCGATCTACGGACTGTGGAAGGAATGGGAATTACCAAAGGATCATTCTGCTCAAAAGACAGAAAAATAAAAGATAAAAAGGAGACGTTATCATGAAAAACATTATCGTTGTTTTTACAATGTTCATAATTATCGGATTGGTTTCGCTAAATATCGGAACCGCAGGAACAACCACCCATGAAGGGCACGGACAAACACATACGCCTGCACCAACTGCAATGGAACACACCAGCCCGACAGATACATTTAAACATAAAGCGGTTGTCAAAAATATCCGGGCTGAATTTCAGATCATGAGCCTGGCAAGCATGAACATGAAAGACCCAAAGGGCGCCACCCATCACATTATGGTGAACCTGTTTCATGATTCCATGAACCATCCGATTAAAGACGCGGTTGGAAAGGTTAAAGTCATAGGACCCGACAAAAAGGAACAAATAAACACCTTGAAAAACTACAATGGGACTTTTGCAGCCAACTTTACATTTAGCAAAAACGGCAAATACGGTGTGATTTGTTTGGTGAAAGTTGATGGTGAAAAACAAACTTTCAAATTCTGGTACCCGCACGGCTAATGCTTGGCCTGAAAAAAGTCCGTTTTTTGACGCACCGAATCAAGACGAAGAAAAATTTGACCGGCATGCTCCCCGCAAACCCCGTCCTTTAGGACGGGATCGAGGGGTAGCTATCTATAAAATGAACTGAAATCCTTACCGGGAGGCCCCCGCCCTTCAGGGTGGGGAAGGCATCACAACAGAACGAGGGGGCGGACGCTTAGGAATTGAGGAGAGACCGATGATCAAAAGCCTGAAACAAAAGTTATCGCTTTTGTTAATACTTCCCGTGGCCTTGCTTCTTTTTCTCGCAGGCGTTTCAGGATTTATATATGTTAGAAACGTCCTACTCGATGAATGGCAGAAGGCAGCGATACTCAAACTGGAACGCGCTGCACATCACATGGACATGCGGTTAAGTCGTCCGATGGAGTGGATTAAAATGTTCCATGAAACTGCCGAAAGCCGTGGCGGCCCCGCAACCCAGGAATTGATTCTAACCCGGCTTAAAAATCTGGAGGGCATCACAAACGTCAATCTGAAATGGACAGATAAGCATTCAGAGCCTTCCCATATGATTATGCAGAAGCATATGGATGGCAAAGGTATGATGCAATTTCACCGGGCTATCATATCAGAAGTGACGGCCCCTCGTTACGATGCAAAGACCAAACAAAAAACAGTGACCTTGATTTCAGATTTCAAAGATGAATCCGGCCGGCTTGTTGGCCGTCTGGAGGTATCCCTTGGTTTTGACTTTCTCATGCAGGATATCAATAAATATGGCTGGTGGGAAAGCAGCATGACCTGCCTGGTCGATTTGTCAGGCCGGTATCTTGCCCACAGCACCGCCATGAAAGACCGCACCCGGCTGGGAGAAACCAATGATCCGGTTGAACTGGCAGTGATGAAAAGCATGAGCGAGAAACCATATGGAACCCACCTGGGTCCCGGGCATCCTCCCAAGCTGGTGAGCGGCTTTTACAAAATCAAGCAAGCCCCCTGGGTCATTGTAATGTCTGCGCCAGGCAAAGATATTTTGGCGCCGATCGTCGAATTTCGCTTTTATTATGCCATCGCCGGCAGCTTTTGTATTCTCTTTATTTTAGTGCTTATTCAATTTGTTGGCGGAAGGATGGTTCGTCAAATCAGAAAGATTTCAGATGCAGCAAAACAGGTCGCCAGGGGAGATTACGTGAGTCCCCTGCCCATAACTTCTTCGGACGAAATAGGCCAATTAAAAACCAGCTTTAACACCATGGTCGAAGGATTAAAAGAAAGGGATTTCATCCGCGACACCTTTGGACGATACATGGATCCGGAAGTCGCCAGAGAACTCATGAAACGCCCTGAGGCCGGCAGATTGGGAGGGGAACAACGAGAAGTGGCGGTTTTAATGTCCGACATCCGGGGTTTTACACCTGTTTCTGAGTCCATTAGCCCTGAGGAGACCATTCGTATTTTGAATCATTATTTTTCTCACATGATTGAGGTGATCCAAAGGCATAAAGGGATTATTGTGGATTTCTACGGTGACGGTATCCTTGTTTTTTTTGACCCGCTTGAAGGCCCCGTCAAAAAAGAGGTCCGGCGTGCCATTCACTGCGGCCTTGAGATGCAACAAAGTATGACGCTATTCAATAAAGAAATGAAATTGGAAAATCTACCCGAGCTTCAAACAGGTATCGGCATCAATGTGGGTGAAGTTGTAGTGGGAAATATCGGCTCCTCAACCAGAGCCAAGTATGGCATTGTTGGGTCGGCAGTAAATATTACCCAAAGGATCCAAGCTGAAGCCAAAGGCGGCGAAGTGATCATATCAGACTCTGCTTATGGTTTTTTAAAAAATGATTTGAAAATAAAACAAGCTTTTTCAACCCAATTAAAAGGTGTTAATGAAAAGATGAATTTACATATCGTAGAAAGTGTACAAAACAAATTCGAATAAAAAGGTTCTTAAAAACCATCCTTATTTCCGTATTGTCAGGTGTATATTATTGGGAATTCAAACTTGACAATTGCCCAATATATACCACTATGTCATATATAGGACATCGTGTTCTAAATGCTGATAATACATAATTTTACTGCGAAACCGTTTGATCTTCTAAAAAGAGGATGACGCCGATGAAAAAAATGTTATTGGGAATAAGTCTCCTTTTATTTTTTAGTGCACCGGCCTGGGGATATGATGCCGTATATTTCTATAACCTCGGTCTGGACAGCAATATGTCGAACACAAAGATCAACTATTTCACCAGGGCCATTGAGTTGAATCCTGAGTTGTCTGCCGCTTATGAAGAACGGGGAATGCTCTACTATTTTCAGGAACATTACACTAAAATGATTCGTGATTTTCTGAAAGTTACCAAGCTGAGCCCTGACAATACAAACGGTTACACCATGCTGGGAGTGGCATATTTAAAAAAAGACGACTATGATTCAGCGGTGTCCAACTTGACTCGAGCCATTGAATTAAAACCCAAACTCGCTGATGCTTATGGATATCGCGCGGAAGCGTTTCGTCTAAAAGGGATGTTGGATCTTGCGGTTCAAGATGCCACCCGAGCAATCGAAATCGGCGGCAACAAACGAACCATCGGCATGGCTTATTCGACACGGACTAAGGCTTACAGAGACTTAGGAGAGAGTGAACGGGCTGAGGCTGATTTCAAAAAGGCAGTGAATTTGGATCCCGCATATGATATCTATAAGTATTTCACCATCACCGAATATCTTGCTGATTCTGCTGGCAAATACGGGAATGTAACAGGTTTCGGCAGGATGGGAGCAGCCATGATGGCTGCCATTTTTTTAGTGCTGATTTTTAAACTTACTCTGCCAGCACCAAAGAAGAAAAAATGGTCTGATTGGTGGAAACGTAACGAGTAACCTTTTGGAAATTGTGGATATGCGGAGGATATGCATTTCATGTCCGAACAGACCATAACTTTACCTGTAACCGGGATGACCTGCGCCAACTGTGCCGCGAATATTGAAAGAGGACTGAAAAAGCTGGAAGGTGTTCAAAATTCAAACATCAATTTTGCAACCGAGCAGGTGATACTTTCTTTTGATCCCAAAAAGCTTCGGGTAAGAGACGTTGTCGAGAACATTGAGGGATCCGGCTACACGGTAGCCTTAGCAAAAATAGAACTTCCGGTGACCGGGATGACCTGCGCCAACTGCGCGGCGAACATCAAGAGGACTTTAAACAAAAAGGTCTCCGGTGTGATCGATGCAGCTGTAAACTTTGCCACGGAACGGGTGTCGGTGGAATATATCCCCAGTGTTTCCAGCATCGACGATATCGTATCGGCCATTGAAAAGGCCGGTTACGGTGCCATTCTTCCGGACGAAGCCATGGAAACGGAAGATGCTGAACAGGCTGCACGGCAGGCTGAAATTAAAGACCAAACCCGCAAGTTTGCAACAGGTGTAATCTTTGCCCTTCCTTTGTTTGTAATCAGCATGATGCGGGATTTCAACCTTATCGGTCCTTGGAGCCATGCACCTTGGGTGAACTGGTTCTTTCTGGTTCTTGCCACGCCGGTTCAGTTTTATACCGGATGGGACTATTATGTGGGCGGTTTTAAAAGCCTTAAGAATAAGAGCGCGAATATGGATGTTCTCGTGGCCATGGGATCATCCATCGCCTATTTCTATTCGATAACAATTTTACTTTTCCCATCGCTGGGTCAACATGTCTATTTTGAAACCTCGGCGGTCATCATTACGCTCATTAAACTGGGCAAAATGCTCGAAGCCCGTACCAAAGGCAAAACCGGCGGCGCCATCCGAAAGCTG
>PKTV01000226.1 GCA_002868985.1 Desulfobacteraceae bacterium
CATACCATCTGATACTGATGGGCTTTGAATTTACTAATCGAAAATCCTGATCCTCTGGGAGGCAATAAGGAACTATCGTATTCAACTTCTCCATTAAAAGATTGGGTCGCATTAATCGATAGTGCTGTGGGAAGACCGGAAGTAATTCCTACATAAGGAACTGTGTTGTTCGGGAAATAATGAGGAGTACCTGTTGTCATATTGTCAGGACCGTATAAATCGAGGCTCCATGTCACATAGGCTGTTGCAGATTCTGCTGCGTAAAACGCCCGTTTATGTCGCAGCTCATTTCCTGCGATCTGAGTGTCAATGCTTGATGAAGTTAATGCTGCAATACCCAGAATTGTCAGCAACACCAGCATAATCACGGCGAGAACCATTACAGAACCTTTCTCATTTTCTAAAAGGATGTTTTCCATTTTTAAATTCCTTCCTAAAAATATTTTCAACACAAAGCCATCACCCCATCTTCCCAAAAAACCAGGCCCAGAAGGCAATTATAGATTTTTAATCATAGGATTTTATGCCAGAGACATTTCATTCACAGATTCTAATTTCAAACCCGTCGCACCGGGTCGGGCCATCATTCCAATGTTCCACCATTCCATTATTCCAATTGGAGCGTAGCCCCTAATTTGGTTTAAGAACACTAATATCCGCTCTTTTACCTTGGCCGGTAACCGTTACAGTGATGTTCTTGGTGTTTGTCACCGGATTGTTGTCAACTACAGTCCAGGAAATGGTATAATCTCCTAATAGTTCCTGATTCGGATTGCCGGCTGAATCCAGTAAGGGATGAGAGTACGGAAGTGCTGATAGTTCTTCAATCTTGTCCATGCCCCATGTACTGATATTTGTAAGTTTGCCGGCAATGGAATTCATCCTGATGGCCGAGGTCTGCATGCCTGCCACGGCAAGCAGTCCAACTGCAAAAATTGTAAGGGCGATGAGGACCTCTATAAGCGTATACCCGTCTTCTTTTTTCGATGTTCCCATCCGAGTCTCCGTGTATCTGTTATATGCTTTTACAGGGTTTATGATATCATCCTATAAGCCTAAATTTCGGCACTTAATCCAGACGGTTAAACATCTGCGGCTGAAGTTGTCATTCTGGGGTTCTAAAATCTCCCATCCCCGCTGGTTAAAGTAAGCGTTATTATTTTTGGAAGCCAACGTAATCCTGTCTGTCCGTGCCACCATGGTTACCTCCACCGATCTTATTTGATCCAGACTTTCGTCAGGAACACTACTTCCTCCCGGGTTCAGCACATTGGGGGGTGAAGATCCGTCCAGATAAACAAAATCGAGGGCATCGATGTTCTGGACCACCATCTGATTCCCGCCCCCGGTATTTTTCACAAGATTGTTTGCTTTCAAACGATAGGTAATGTCTTCATTCGCATCGTTTGTATCCCCGTCCGAATCACTCTCGTCAAAATCCCCTCTGACATCCTCGGTAAAATTGATAGACGTCGCGTTTGCTGTTATGATCCTTGCATTGGCATTACCGGTGGGGTCACACCCGGCCATCCGAATTTCTCTTTGCACGTAAAACAGGGCAATTCTGAGATTTTGATTCATAACGGAGGTCTCTTCCTGAACCATATATGATTTATGCTGGTTTAAGAACGTCGAGTAAATTGCTCCCAGGGCAAGAAGAGACACAACCATAGCAACCAAAAGTTCCACAATGGTAAATCCTTGATTTGGATGCCTAAATATTTTTTTCAACTTCATTTCCATAACGTCACTGTGCTCCATATTTTGCAAATTATGTTCCAGAAACGTTCTGTTTTTGAAAGAGTTTAAAGACACACCATTTTCCTAAAACATATAATCAATCATATCATTTTGTTTTAATTGACAATGGTTGATGAATTCGGATGCTGAATGGTTATTAAAGATGAAAATTTGAGGGATACAACTTTAGCGTGATGTGTGATTTTGGGTTGGATAATTTTTTGAAATTCATCTGATAGTGCACCGAAAAATGTGCATTCATGCCTATAAAAATGTGCATTTCGACATATAAAAATTCACATTTCAAAATAAATTATCGCAGGACTTTAACCCTAATTGAGCCAAAGCTTCACGATCTCAATGGTCTTTAGCATTTTACCCTATTCATTCGCTTTTGGCGAATTTCTTTCAATAATTCTAAGCAACTCTTTCCCGATGGGATTATTGGGATATTTCGCAACCATTCGTACTGCAATACTTCTGGCTTTTTGTAATTTTCCTCTCGTCAAATAAAAATCCCCGAGGGCATATAGATAATCCATATTGTCCGGTTCTGTCTTCAGTGCTGTGAGCAATGCTCCTTCAGCTTCGGCATCTCTTTGAAGATACTGCAACAGAAGCCCGAGGTTGTAGTGAATCCGGGCGTGTTCCGGCATGCCTTTTGCTGCCTTTTTCAGATAGACCGCCGCTGGGTCATATTTCTTCATTTCTGCCAATAAAAGACCCAATGAATATGAAATTTCATGCAATTCCGGATGTGCTTTTACAACTTCACGCAGCAGTTCTTCGGCTTTGTCATTCTCGCCTCTTTTATTGTAAAACATGGCCAGGTTGACCTTGGCCGGATAGAACAGGTCATCGATTTTTATGGCAGCCAGATAGTTTCGGATGGCTTCCTCCGGCCGATTCATAGAAACATAGAGATTACCCAAATTATAACGACCAAAGGAAAAGTCGGCACTATATTCCATGGATGATACAAATTCTTTCAAGACGGCTTTAAAAACCTTGTCTTGATCAGGGTCCAGGTGCTTGGAAGGTTCCCCGGACAGACGGCGGGCGGCTTCGGTGCGTACCGCCTTTACGGGGTCATAAAGCAAGGGTACGATGAGTTCGGTTTGCTCTTTTTGATTCGCCGGCGCGATACTCTCGAGCGCCGTTCGGCGGATCAGCGCTTCGTCATCCATCAACGCCAGTTTTATGGTTTGGGAAGTATCCTCACCGGGGTAGGCGGTTAAAAGGGATATGGCCGTGGCCCGAACGATAACGGGATAGAGGGGATCTGCGGCCAGTCGGATGAGGTCCTTACGGACATCGGGTCGTCGTTTACGTCCGGCGTCGATGATGGTTCCGTAGTGTCTCCTACGGCCCGGACCATACCACTTGGTGATGGCCTTATCGGACCATTGAGAAGTTTTATCGATGTGGCACCGCTTGCAGGGATCGGGCGTACCTATCGTAATACTCAGGTCGGGATGTGGTACCCGAAAACTGTGATCCGGACGGTAATCGATCCCCATGTAGGTTCGGCCCGGCATATGGCACTGGACGCACTCAGCGCCTGTGCCGACGTCAAACAGTACGCTTCCGGCTGCGGATGTGATGGGCGCTCCTTTTTCGCCCTTTTTTTTGTGGAAATGATGCGCTGTTGTGTCGTACTCGTTTGCCCTGTGACACTGTAAACAGAGAGCGTTGCCCTTTTTTACCAATTTTATGCTGTGGACGTCGTGGCAGTCATTGCAGCGCACACCCCGATGATACATTTTACTCTGGGTAAACGATCCGTAAACATAGACCTCATCCAGAATCTGACCGTCGGCAAAATACAAATTTTCGGCAAGCAGACTGGGCAGCATGCTGTCCAGAAAGTCGGGTTCTGCGTGAGTGTAATCTCCCAGAGCCGCCCGACGCGAGTGACACGGCGCACAAAGCTCCACCAGTTTACGTGAGTTGATTCCGGAGGTTCTTACCACCAATTCATAGTTCTCCACTTGGGGCCGGGCCATATCCGGCATCTGTGCCCATTCCACATGACGAGACCCCGGCCCGTGACACGCTTCACAACCCACGTCGATATCCGACCAGGTGGTCTGATAGGTATTGGTTTCCAAGTCATAGTTCTTTTTTAAATTGGTGGAATGACACTCGGCACACATGCCGTTCCAATTCTGACCGGCATTGGTCCAGTATAACCAATCCTTTGGAGAAAGGGGTTCCTTTGGGTAAAGGTGATACCACTTTTTTTCTCTTACATCCCAGGCAAGAGGAAGACATTGCAAATTACCGCCTTGAAAGGGAATAAGGTACTGTTGGAGCGGATACCATCCAAAGGTATGGGTGACTTCAAAGTCCCCCATCTTGCCGTTTGGCCCCTGTGTGTAAACAAAAAACCTGCCATCCTTTTGATAAAAGCGAGAAGCGACCCCATGGTTTTCAAAAACAGCGTTGTCAAAATCTCCTAAAACGGTCTTCTCATCGGCAACCTCCATGGCATGATCGTGGTGGGAATCCCGCCATTTGTCGTATTCTATTTTGTGGCAGTCCATGCACTTTTGTGTACCGACAAAAATAGCCGCCAGCTTTGATTGAACACCATCTGAATTCGAAAAGATATGCTTATGTTTCAGAAGATAAAAAGGTATTGAAAGGACAATGACGGCCGTTGCAACAACACCGGTGATTTTCCATTTCTTCATATTTAAGCCTTTTTAACGTACACGACCTGGTCAGTGCGAAAACCACTACGTTTGATCCGCTTACCAATGTCCACTTTAACGATGTTGTTCTCGATATACAGGTGATAAACATCCAGGGCGCGCGGAGCAGGCGGGCTGATCACCTCTCCTTTGATATCAAATGCCGAAGCGTGGCAGGGGCAGACGAATTTCTTATCTTTATCCGACCAGGGAACGGTGCATCCGAGGTGGGTACACTTACGGGAAACAGCCAGAAAACCGCCATCTTCCAATCTGCAAAGATAAAACTTGCCCCTGATAAAGGCTGTTACGGATTCTTTGGGGAACTTATCCACCGGACCGGCGTCGATAATGGTCGCATAATCACCGGCTTTTACACTTTTTTTTCGGGGAAGAAGAAAGGCGGTCACCACGCCAATCAATTCGATAAAGGCAACAATCCCTAAGCCGATCCAGAGTATGGAGAAAAAAGAGCGACGAGAAGTCCCTTCTTTCGTCTTCTTCATCTCTTTTTTAAGGTCTGAATTAGGCATTTTATCTATAACTTTTTTCATATGGTTTACCGGCGTTATAATGTCCACGGCCATGTTAACTTCATTCCCGATCCTCTGAACCATATTCCGGTGATCGTCAATATGAGAAATACGACCAAAATAAGAACAAAAAGCGCCTGGATGGCTTCATTGTTCGTCGCGGAATACCGGTGTTTTATCAGGATGTAAAATCCTGCACATCCGAAAAAAATGAGTGTAAACGGGATAAGACCGTTGCCCAAAAAAGCCGGAACACCGTTCAGTCCGCCAACAAAACCGATAAGATACTCGTCCGCCAGAATTCCTATGGGGGCGGCGACGATTGCGATAAGACCGGCAATCAAAGCCATACGCCGCCCTTTTATAGAAACAAACCAGATACCCCCGGTATTGGTGTCGTATTTCAAATAGGGTATTCCCATCAATGCCACAGCCAAAACCAATGGAATGATAAACACCGTAAACAACGGATGAAGGTGAAGCAAGAGTTCTTGAAGCCCGGAAAAATACCATGGTGCTTTGGTAGGATTGGGGCTCAATCCGGGATTTGCTGAATCTCCTAAAGGGACATCAAAAAAAACCGACACCACCATCACAACTGCGATAAGCACCAAGGCCACCACTAATTCACGGAGAAGCAGATGAGGCAGAGTCGGCACTCGAATCGGTTTTTCTTCAATCTTTTCTCCCGGTGCTCTGGGAATAACCAGACCGCCCGATTTCCGGATTCTCCAAAAGTGAAAGGCCATCAGTATGATCAGGCCCACCGGAACGATAGCCGTGTGTATGGCAAAAAATATGTTTAACGTAGCCGGACCGATTTCGTTACCGCCTCGAATTATTTCTTGCAAACGGTAACCAACGGCAGGGATGTATTCCAGCATACCGGTGGAAACCGTCACTGCCCAGTAGGCCAGTTGATCGTAGGGTAACAAATAGCCGGTAAAATTGGCGGTTAACACCAGGCAAAACAACCCCAAACCGATAATCCAGGTAAACTGTCGCCGCGGATGAAAGGCACCGGTGAAAAATACCCGCAGCATGTGCAGAAACACGATCAGCACAAGAAAGTTGGCACTCCAATGGTGAATGTTGCGAATCAGCTGTCCGAACACGACCTCGTTGCTTAACACCAGGATCGATTTATAGGCGCCCAAAGGCGTTGGTACATACACAAACTTCAGCAACAGGCCCGTACCAAGCTGTAAAAATATGAGCACGGCAGCCATTCCGCCCAACCCCCATGTTAGGGAAAATTTCAGCGTTTTTTCCGGAACAGTCGGGGGTCTGAAATGCAGAATGAAATTCTTTAACAGGTAGCGCTTGCGCTCCTGATCAGATTTTGGAATAAGTGGATCAGGAAAAATTGAACGAAACATTCCATGGAAAAATCCTGTAGTCTTCGGTAATGGGCTATGTTCTCGTCTCATTCAAATGCTTAAAGTAGGGTGTATAATTGGTAGATGACTTTCTATTACCACAGATCCTGTTTATGGTCGAGGCATGATTTTTCAAGGTTTTCGTTTCGATACTTAAACTTCACCGAATTCCAAATTACATGATATCCGGCAAATAGATGGTGCAACTTAAGACATCTCATACTGTTTTTCAACATTTTGATTGAATGGTAGATTCTCTTAGCATAGCTTGTACGACAGTCAACTACATCCCCAGACACGTGGCCGCTACCTTTCGAGTGCTTAAAGAACTCAGTCTAACCTTATAGAAGTCACCCTATTCTCTCCGGTATTAGCCATAGCGAATGAAAAACTAAAACTATTTTATAATAAATCCAAACTTGTCCGAACTTAACCCTGATTTTTGAACATTATTAATTAATTGGGTAAATGCACTCGAAACAGAATGCATCTATGATTGTGCTCGCCTGGGTTTTTTAGAAATAAGGGTCTGTAGGAATTTGATGTTTTAAATAATCTAATACATTTTTTCGTGATACAGATATGTATCGTATGTCCAATTGTGACACATACAACAAACACAGTTTCTTTAAAAATAAGAACCATTTATAAAACAGGTCTGCATCGGCATGGTTTTTGCTGCTATTTGTAGGGAATTGGTGGAACTTATTTTGCCTTTCAGATAAAAATCAAAAGTCAAAATTACCTTGTAAATGTAAAATCTATATAAAAGATCCCTGTCAGGCAACCTTCATGTGTTGGTAGAAATACCCATAACGCAACAATATCATGATTTTTAACGCGCAGCAATTTTCGGAGTATTAAACCCTAAGCCAGAATAAAGGATGATCGTATCTGTTTTAAAATAAAAAATGAGTGAAAAAGGGGGGCCAAATGAAAAAACTAAAATTATTTCCTTTGACGCTAACTGCCTTCGTGTTGCTTGTCTGGGCTATAAACCAGGCAGCAGCGACCGATAAGCCTAATATTCTCGTGGTTTGGGGCGATGATATCGGTCAGACCAATATCTCTGCATACTCACACGGTCTTATGGGATATAAAACCCCGAATATAGATCGTATTGCCAAAGAAGGCATGATGTTCACCGACTACTACGGCGAGCAGAGCTGCACGGCCGGTCGGTCGTCATTCATTACGGGTCAGAGCGTTTACCGTACCGGTCTTTCCAAAGTGGGTCTGCCCGGCGCTGAGGAGGGTATGAAAACAGAAGACCCTACCATTGCCGGTCTTCTAAAGGCGCAAGGCTATGTAACCGCCCAGCTTGGTAAAAATCACCTGGGTGACAAGGACGAGCATTTACCGACCAATCACGGTTTCGATGAGTTTTTTGGAAATCTTTATCACTTAAACGCGGAAGAAGAGCCGGAGTTGCCTGATTATCCAAAAGATCCCAAGTTCCGGAAACGCTTTGGTCCACGCGGTGTGATCAAATCATCGGCCGACGGTAAAATCGAAGACACGGGGCCTCTAACGAAAAAGCGTATGGAGACGGTTGACGATGAAACTGTTGCGGCAACGTTGGACTTTATCGAACGTGCGCATAAAAGCGGAAAACCGTTTTTTGCCTGGTGGAATGGTACGCGCATGCATTTCCGTACGCATGTGAAGGCGGAGCTGAAAGGCATATCCGGTCAGGATGAATATGGTGATGGGATGGTGGAGCACGACAGGCATATTGGTAAGATTCTGGATAAACTCGACGAGCTGGGTATTGCCGACAATACGATCGTGTTCTACTCGACAGATAACGGTGTTCACATGAATACATGGCCGGATGCCGGTATGACCCCATTCCAGGGTGAAAAAAACACAAACTGGGAAGGCGGCTGGCGTGTACCGGCTATGGTGCGTTGGCCCGGCAAGATCAAGGCGGGATCCGTATCCAATGATATTATTCATCATATGGACTGGTTACCAACATTTCTGGCCGCAGCGGGTGAGCCTGATATTAAAGCCAAGCTTAAAAAAGGCGGCGTAAAAGCCATTGGCCGCAGCTACAAAGTTCACCTTGACGGCTACAACATTTTGCCCCTGCTGACGGGTAAAACAAAAGAAAGCCCGCGTAAGGAGATTTTTTACTTCGCCGATACGGGTGAGCTAACCGCTCTTCGTTACAACGACTGGAAGGCCATCTTTTTAGAGCAGAATGTAAGAGGAACTTTCCGTGCCTGGATGGAACCCTGGACGGAATTGCGAGCGCCTTTGATCTTCAATCTTCGTCGTGATCCCTATGAGCGTGCCTATTTTACCTCAAATACCTATTACGACTGGTGGGTTGACCATGTATTCTTCCTGGTTCCTGCGCAAGCATATGTGGCCGATTTCTTAAAAACATTCAAGGATTTCCCGCCGCGCCAGAAGCCTGCAAGCTTTAGCATCGACCGGGTCATGGAAAAAATGCTGACATCAACAGGGTCCAAATAACCTAAACTTCCAACATTGGGATTTTAGACGATCCAGCGCCGGATCTTTGGCGCTGGATCGACCTTCGAAACCAAATCAATCGTCCTTGAGGCACAGCGATATATTCGAGCATGAGGATGGGAAGAGAAACATCAATGAAAGTGAGATCAGTAGCAGGCAATATAAAAATCATTCTTCTGGCAACGCTATTCACATTTGCGGCATTATTTCCGTTCACAAAAACAGCGGTATCGGGTATCAAGCCGGATCTTAAAGTAATTATCGGTGAATGGATTCGACCCGACGGTGGCTATGTTGTTCACGTCCGGGACGTCAAATCCGATGGTTCGGTTGATGCGGGGTATTTTAACCCTAATGAAATCAACATCTCGGAATCCAGGGTTTCCCTGTGGAAGGGGCTGGTGAAGCTGTTTATCAAACTACAGGACAAGGGATATCCGGGATCGACCTATACGCTTTATTATTACGCGGAGAAAGATGTTCTGGCCGGCTTTTACTATCAAGCCGCCATAGGGCAGACCTATGAAGTGGTTTTTATCCGGAAACCGAGCCGGTGAAAATGGTGAGACTTATTTTGATAAAAGAAACTTAACAATGAAAAAAAGCCGGGAAAAAGGAGGAAAGCAATGAAATCAAAAGGGCTGTTTCTGGTATTGATCATCTATTTCCTCGTATACGGACTGATGCTGCCCGCATCTGCTGCCGATAAGAAACCAAAACTGGTTCTGCAAATTACAGTGGATCAATTGCGTGGTGACCTGCCCATGCGTTTTAAGGATCGCCTCGGCAAAGGCGGCTTCCTTTATTTATTGGAAAAGGGCACCCATTACAACAACGCCCACTATCAACACGCCAACACGGAAACAGCCGTTGGACACGCGACACTTGCCACAGGTGCAGATCCGTCCAGACATGGCATTGTCGCTAATGACTGGATCGATCAGAAAACCGGCAAGTTTGTATATAACACCGAAGACGATCGCCATCACATCCTCGGCAGCAAACCGAAACCCCACAAAGGCGTCTCACCCCGCAACCTTCTTGCCACCACGATTGGCGATGAGCTTGTTGTTGATAATGCTGGACAGTCACGGGTGTTCAGTGTGTCCGTCAAGGACCGCGGGGCTATCCTTCCGGGAGGACATGTGGGCAAGGCTTTCTGGTTTTCCAAGAGCAGTGGCAAGTTTATTACCAGCACTTACTACTATGACGATTATCCTCAATGGGTCAAACAATGGAATGGCACCAAACCAGCCGACCGTTATAAAGGAAAAACCTGGGATCTTCTGCATGATCGTTCCTCTTATATTGCCGGGGATATTGACGATCGTCCTTACGAAGGAGCGTTTGCACAATTGGGTCGGACATTTCCCCACGCACTGGGAGATGGAAGTACGAAGTATTTCTATTTATCGC
>PKTV01000165.1 GCA_002868985.1 Desulfobacteraceae bacterium
AAAGAGGGTCGATGGGATTTACCGGTCTATACTCAATGAGTTTTTTGCACAAGATTTTATCTCGAATCGATTTCGGTATTTTGTCAGCAACTGCCATTGCAAGTTCGAGCTCGGATTCAATTCCTTCCGGACCGGTTATCTCCGGAACCTTGTCTTGATGATCAAATCCTGGCTCATCAATTTGAAATGAAGCAGACATGCTAAATATCGCACGGCCCTTTTGGATTGCAACGACACGACGAGTGGTAAAACTTTTTCCGTCACGGATACAGTCAACGTCATAAATGATGGGTTTGTTTGCATCACCCATCCTCAGGAAATATGCATGAAGGCTGTGGGCTTTACGATCCGATTGTATGGTTTGATATGCGGCCGATAAGGCTTGACCCAACACTTGTCCACCAAACACACTGCCAAAACCCAAATCCTGACTTTGCCCTCGAAAAATAGTCTCCTCTATTTTTTCTAATTTTAGAAGTCGCAATAATTCCTCTAAAACATTATCCTGTTTACAAACGTTCATTATTTTCCTTTGTTTTATTTAAGTTAAAACTTTTTGAGCATCTTGTAATCGATGGCTGAAGCATAATCAACCAAATCATTTTGGCTGATATTTCGTCCTTTAACAGAAACAAGGTATTGCTTCGCTACAACGATGTTTATTTCTCCATTATTTTTTGATGGATGGTACTTTATGATGGCCTTTTGCCTCTTTATTTTTGTGAGTTTTCCTCCATCAGCTGATGCGTAGGCAGGATTTGAAAATAACATAACCATAGATTGAAGGGCGGGAGAATCCGTAATTATTTCTATTGTAACGGAACTTTTATCTTTTTTATATTTTCTCTTTGCTGAAATCATACCACCAAGATATCCTGGACCGGCGGCCTTTGATTTAACATCTTCCGCCGACCACCCGGCTAATGGTTCGGGCAATAAAGCTTCCAGCTTACCACTTCGCTTTTGACGTATGAGTTGGGAAGCATAATCGAGACTGTTTGCAGCTTCAACGTAGTTACTTTCATTATAATATTCCATCGCTTCTTCAATGGAATCGGTAATTTCATCGGCAAAAACGGCACTAGAAATAAAAAATGATGAACTTACAAATAACGCTGTAAAACACATACGGAATATCTTAGACATTCGAAGCATCTTGACCTCCTTATTTACCGTTTATAATCGTTTCGAATTTCAGCTCCATTAGCAGTATTGACACGCCTGCACATTCTGTCAACAAGAAAAAGGCTGTAATAAAAACAAAGTGTTTTCATATTCGGTTTCAGTTGTTATACAGGCAACTGTTGTTGCAGAATGATATTTTGTACTTATTTTATTCGTAAGGTTTGCCTCTTTTTTTTACAGTTATTATGGAATCATCGAATTTTTCTTCTTTTAGGAATATGGCAATGCGACTCAAAATCATAATGCTTTTTACGATTTTTGTATTTATAGTTATGACCGGATGCACCAGATACAATAATAAGACCGAAGTATCAACCGGCCATATTGCCCCACTGGTAAAAAAAATACAGCCGGCGGTCGTTACCGTTGTCGCTTATGATGCTAATCGGGAGGTATCAAATTTGGGAAGTGGCTTTTTTATTGATAAAAAAGGATATCTTATTACAAATTACCATGTTCTCAAAGGGTCTTATGCTGCCGATGTAAAAACTTATGACGGGAAGGAGTATCCCATCGAGCTGGTTGTGGCTGAAAATATACCCTCAGATTTAATCAAAGTGTGGGTAAAAATACCGGAATCGTCAATTCATTGGCTTCCCGTTACTGAAACAGAACCCTCTATTGCTGATCGTGTTGTGGTGGTGGGGAGTCCTCTGGGACTTGAGCAGACGGTTAGCGAAGGCATTGTTTCTGCCGTTCGAGAACTACCGGTCGTGGGAAAAGTTTTTCAGCTTTCAGCGCCAATTTCTCCAGGATCCAGTGGAAGTCCTGTGGTAAACATGAGGGGTAAAGTGGTTGGTGTGGCTTCATTCCAGGCGGTCAGGGGACAGAATCTTAATTTTGCTGTTTCCAGCAAAGGGATACTTGATTTAAAACAGAGTGAGACATCAAAAACACTTTCGGAGTGGACGTATGATATCGAGATGAGAACGCCAAAACTGGTTGAAAAATTGTGCAAGGAAGGATTTAATTTTTCTATCAGAGGAGAATTTAAAGACGCTCTCAATTACTTTAAAGAAGCTTCGGAGAAAAGCCCCGATGATACAGTGGCATGGTATGGACTGGGAAGCTGCTATGATGGGTTAGACCAACCGGAACAAGCCATAGAGGCGTTTAAACAGGTCATTCGTATTGACCCGAAGAATGCCGCCTCTTACTTTAACCTGGCTCGTTACTATCGGAAGCTGAATCGTGATGAAAAAGCCATTGAAGCCTATTATCAGGCTATAGAAGCTGATCCTGATCATGCCCCATCTTATTTTGATCTTGGTGTGGTTTACGGCAAGCTGGAAGAATTCAAAAATGGAGAGACGGCGTTTAAACAGGTTCTAAGAATCAATCCTGATCATGCACCGACGCACTTTTATATGGGTTTGACCTACAATAACCTGGGGCGCTATGATGCTGCGGTGACATCCTATAAAAAAGCCTTGAAAATCGAGCCGGATTCGGCGCCAATACTTTACAATCTGGGGATTGCATATGGCGGAATGGGAGACGACAAAGCAGAAATCGAAGCCTTCAAACAGGCGATTCGAGTTGATCCTGATTTTGCTCCGTCACATTATAATATGGGGCTTCTCTATCTCAACAATAAAGATAAGGCAGCAGCACTGCAAGAATATAAAATTTTAAAAGAACTCAATATAGACATGGCTGAAATGTTGTTTAAACAAATTTACTAGAACCTGTTTCAATCTCTATTTCAGTTTAAGAGCAATAGTCGCGACATGTCTGCCCTGAAAACGTGCGGCATCCAGTTCATTTTCACTCGGCATCCTTTCACCCGCCCCCCCTGCAATTGTGGAAGCGCCATAAGGAGATCCCCCCGTAATTTCATCCGTTCGCATTTGTCCCTGGAAAGTGTACGGCAGGCCAACGACAACGAACCCATGATGAAGTAGAGTGACATGAAATGATAGAATTGTGGACTCCTGTCCGCCATGTTGCGTCGCACTACTTGTAAAAACGCTACCGGCTTTTCCAACCAGGGCACCTTTAGCCCAGAGTTGTCCGGTGGCATCCAGAAATTGACGCATCTGTCCGCACATATTGCCGAATCTCGTGGGCGTTCCAAATATAATTGCATCTGCTGAAGCCAACTCGTCCACTGTGCAAATCGGCACGTGTGACATGGATTGTTGAGCCTCGACAGCCCCCATTTGATCAAGCACTTCCTCTGGAAGTGTTTCGGGCACTCACCGCAGAACTGCTTCTGCGCCTTCGATTTCTATGACCCCTTCTGCAACAGCTTCGGCCATTTTGTGAACGTGTCCATATGTCGAATAATAAAGTATAAGTACTTTCATTGTTAAATCCTCCTTTTTATTGGATGTGTGCCCAAATCAATCAATCTTTACATCAAGATATTTTTAAAAAATAATCTGGCCTTTAATCTACGACGGCTTCATCGGCATTAAAACCAAGCTTTTTTAGAAACCGAACCAGTTCAAACCGTTCCTCACGGGTTAAAACACCAGCTATTTTCTCCAGGTTTTCCAAGTGTTTATGATAAGCATCCTTAATGAATTTACGTCCCGACTTCGTCAGGTGAACGTAATAACATCGACCGTCTGATGGGTCCTTAATTCGCTGAACAAACCCCTTATTTTCCAAACGATTGACGGCAACAGTCATAGACCCGCTGCTCAAAAGCACCCTCTCTCCGATCTGATTGATCTGCAAAGGTCCCTTATGAAGCAGCGCCTCCATAATAGTGAAATCAGACGACCCAAGGCCTGTGCCTGCTATACTTGCCCGATCAGCCTTTTCGACAACTTTTGCTGCTTTCCAAAGAACCAACCGTATATGAGGTCCTGTTTCCATTAAATAAAATTATAACATATTATCTTGATGTCAAGATAATTGCATTTTTTGAAAGCAGGCTTTTTAAAATTTGAAATAGCTTATCATTATTTTAGTTGACTTGCGCAATATGCCGCACCAATAAGGGCTGCTTTATCGTTCAGGATGACCTTGACGGGTATTTGTTCAAGAAATGTTTTAAAGCGCCCTTTATTTGAAAATGCTTCCATAAAGATACCTTCTTTTAATTTGGATAAAATTTTCGGAGGAATTCCTCCGCCAAGGTAAACCCCGCCCATAGTCATATCGGTTAGCGCCAAATTGCCGGCAACAGAGCCAAAGATGGAGACAAACATATTCAGTGCTTTAACACATCCGGAATCTTTACCCGCCAGGGCGGCGTGAGTGATTGCCTTTGCAGGATCATAATTTTTAAACTTCTGACGTAGCCATTTTGGCTCATCGATGCGGCCGGAGTCTTTCAACCACATATAAATATTTACCAAACCGGATCCGGAAACCACCCTTTCAATACTCACATGACCATAGCGCTGATGAAGATAGCCCCACAGCTCTGTTTCCTGTTCACTGTTCGGCGCAAAATCAGCATGACCACCCTCCGAAGATATCGGCAAGTATCGTCCCTTCTGATACATCAACATTGCTATCCCCAGACCCGTTCCGGGAGCGATCAGCGCAAGATGATGTCCTTTTATGGACGATGCCTGATTTAAAGAAAAAAATTCATTCCTGTTTAACAGCGGTATAGCCATTGCGGTAGCAGTTAAATCGTTGATAATCCTGACATGATGAAAGTGGAACTGTTTCTTGATTCGATCTTCAGAAACATTCCAGGGAAGGTTGGTGGTTTTGGACACGCCGTTTAATACGGGTCCTGCAACTCCAAAGCATGCACTGCTAACCGATACCGGATGGATTTCGAAAAATGTCCGTATAATGTGCTCAAGATCAGCTGCGTTTGGGCTTGAAAACGTTTCGATCACTTTTGACACAAAGCGTTCTTTTTCTTTGAAGAAAAGTCCCAAATTTGTTTTTGTCCCGCCAACGTCACCGGCCAAGACTAGTCTTTTATCCATTGACTTTTTCATGACGAATATCTCCCGACGACGATGATCCGACCGACGGGTCCGAAAGTCACATTAACTGTAACCCAAAGTGAGTGATTGTCGAGGCTTGCCCGCCTTTGGCGAGGTTGCCGGTCGCAAGATCCTGCACCGGCTGGGAGATAAGTCCCGCGTTGCGGAATCTCCGCTTCGCTACGACAAGTCTTGAGCGTAGCGAAATCCCGAATTCCTTCTATCGGGGGCACATGAGGCCTGTAACTATTGACGCCGGGATTTTCTGAGTGTGTTCCTTGATCCTTTGGTTCAACATTTGTCCCCCGTCAATTTCTTCATGAATCACGATATTCCCCAGTCCAACTTTCTGAACTTTTCCGGATCAGTATAGTTTCTCCATACGGCTAACGCATTGTTCTACATATTTTTTAATGTCTATTTTCTCTTCTACTTTCTCAACTTCGATCAAATCCCCGCGAATAGTGGGATGATTTGGCGCACCTTTGCATGGATCTGAACCGATATCGGCGATGGTTCTGGTCCCAATGCGACTGGCCATACCTACAACCTCATCCTTATCAAAACCAAAAAGGGGCCGATGCACCGGTATCATTACGACACCATCAAGAATGTTGAGATTCTTTGCCGTTTGGCTCGCTTGTTCACCAAGAATCTCTCCTGTCACGATACCCTGTCCGTCATGAATAAAGGAGATGTGCTCAGCCACACGATACATAAAGCGCTTGCAGAGAAGACAGGTGATACCTCTCTTGGCACCGTGTTTAATAAAAGCATCCAGCACAGATCCATATGGAACGACATAGACTGTCGGCGCTTCAGCGGCCCCTTTGGTATATTCAACTAAAACCTCGATATTTTTCAAGGCTTTTTCTCTTACGCTGGAAGCACTTGTCATAGAACCTTTTTTATGTGCATGGGGGTCCATGACAACAAAAATTGGAATGGCACCGCGTCGCATGGCCATCCAGGCGGCAACCGGCGAATCCAAACCGCCGCTAACCAATGCGACAAGTTGATCCTCTAAACCCAGTGGAAAACCTCCGGGCGACTTTATCCGCTCGACCGAAATAAAAGCCTGATCTTCATAAATCTCTATCTCCAACATTCTCTCGATTGGTCCGTTCCATGGGGTTGTTTTCCATCTCGGCCCTTTTTTGAAACGACGCTTTGAAAATCCTTTATCAGAATCATTTTTTTGAACAATCTTTTTTCCAAAGTTGGTGATGTCTTTTTTTAGTGAGGGGATGTCGAGGTTTGGGTTCTTAATTGCACGCACTGAAATCTTGGAACCCTGGCTGATATCGTGGGAAACCATGAGCTTGGCTGCTACCGAAACAACAGCGGTTTTATCCCGAAGGGATGTTCTAAAACAGGGCGAAACTGATGAGATCCCAAATACTCGTCCGACAACTGAAATCAATAAATTAACATCCGCGTCTTGCTCCTTTGCACAATTGATATAAAGACGCCCCTGTCGAGAGACAAACGTTAAGCGAGAAAGAAGATCTCTTCCACGTCTAGTGTTTAATGCACGCTTTATATTACTATGGAGAAGATCTTCGATATATTCCTGGGTCTGAAAGGACTTTACACCAAATTCACCCGTGTATCTGATCAAAATAGAGTTATAAATCATTGTCTTGCCTATTTTATCCAGTTCTCGCGGCCATCCATCCACTTGGCAACCATCTCTTCCAGCCAGCCTTCCAATCCTTCGGCCATGTAAAACTTAGGAAAAAGAAGATCCTCATCCGGTTCAATTATCCCTTCATCAACGGCATATCGATGAAGGGCTGTATGGGGATAAATTCGGATTCCCGAAGTGATCTTCATCGCCTCGGTTTCCAGTGAATCTGCAAAATAAAAACTTTGTTTAACACTGTCTTTGTTTTCTCCCGGCCCACCCAGCAAAAGAAATCCCATTCGACGGATCTGTTGTTTCCCGAGCGATCTCGATATTCGACGTACATCATCGAGTGTATACCGTTTGTTCATTCTTTTTAGAATGCTTTCAGAACCGCTTTCAAATCCAAGGGAAACCTCTTTGCATCCAGCTTTGGCCATTTTTTCAACCAGCTCATCATCGATCTTCCAGGGATATAAAATACAGCGCCATCTAATATTTAATCCTTCGGCAATTAACCGGTCACACAATGCTTTGGCATATGGCAATGGGAAATTAAAGGTGTTGTCCACAAAAAAAAAGTTCTTTATGCCGGCATTTGCATAATGACGAATAAAATTTACAGCGGATACTACAGAGTGTTTTCTCAATAATCGCCCCTCGATGGAGGCGGTAGAGCAGTAAATGCAATCCATTGCACACCCTCGACGGGTCTGTACCGGAAACCAGATTTCTTCATTTTCTAAATTGGGAGGAAGAAGCAGATGTGCGTTTAAAAGGGGCTGTGGATGATCATCCAAATCTTTGACTGACCGACTTCTTTTCACAAGACCCGTTTCAGGAAGACAAAGGCCGGGGATTTCCGAAATATCGCGTTTATGCTCAAGCCTTTCCAAGAGCATAACGAACGCCTTCTCACCTTCGCCCTGGATCCCCATATCCGCATTTAAATATTCGAGTGCTCGCCGGGGGAATATGCTGTATCCGGCCCCACCCAACACGATAGGTGCATCCGAAAAGTTTCTGCATTCGCTAACCACCGTTCTTACCTGATCGAGCAGAAAATTAGGACGCTCCATCAACTGATCATCAATATTTCTCACCGAAATACCGATGACATCCGGTGTAAATCCTGAAATATCCTCTCTTAAAAGTCCGCGAATATCCCGTACCATCATCAGGTTTAAAATTTTTACTTCATGCCCGGCGTTTTGGACGGCCGCACCGACACATGCCATCCCCAGTGGCAATACCGGCATGTTAATCTGTTCCGTATTGGCGGAAATCAACAGAATTTTCATATATCCTCAGTTTTTTTAAATCCAAATCAAAGATCGGGGCGCTCTGTGCAGGCTTTATCTCCGGGTCCCGGCAAGTGGGCTTTTAAACCTCCCTTTGATTCACCTTCAATGAGAGACTTTATGTCCGGATATGCATATATGGATTTAGCATTATTTTGGGGTAAACCACCGGAATCCGCCGAAGGCCCATAAACACTGTAAACATCTCTTCCCAGTATCCTGAGGATGGCTGTCTGTTCTCCCCGATGATGGGCCGTATGTGCGATTCTTCTCAGCATAATCCATGTTCTCGAACGCTTGGTGTCAAAAAAAGACACCTTTTCCTCCCACCAGGTTTTGTCCTTTGTTTTTAACATCTCATACCGTTTTCCCGAATCTTCAGCATATCGTTTTATAAATTCAAGCCGTATTTCTTTTTCGGGCAAAGGAGGGGCATCGACATCAATGCCGAACATGTTGAAAAACCATTTATCTTCGCTGACGCACTGATGCACCATGTGTTCGAGAGGGCTCCGGTCTTTTTTCTCCAATGGATGGGGACGGATGAAAAGATCGTCGTCTTTAAACATGCTCCAAACGCTAAGCGTCTTAATCCTTTCTGTATCATACGTGTCTATAAAAAATTGATATTCCATTATTGCTCCTTTTCACATCACTATTGCCTAAGCTGAATTTACTCCCACAAGTCCCTCAGTACAGGCATCTGTTTTTTTATTCCATTTTTATCCAATACACCCCGGCTGTCAAGCCCAATAGGGCGTCATCAGTTAAATCAAAGGTTGCCTTCTATGATTTGAATTTGCCCTATTATCCAAATTTAATGGTAACTCACTTATTATCAAATGCTGTTCCGGCTTAAAACTTTAAATACCCTTAAAAAGCTTGGTTAAAATATACCATTTTATGGTATATACAGAATCAACTTAAATCAAATTTCGGATAAAGAGGTATCATGTGCGGCCGATTTGTAAGATTTAGAAATTTGGAGCAACTCAGAGACTTTTTCCCCATCGATACGGCAATGTGCAAAGTTACGGCGAATTATAATGTCGCTCCGTCTCAGGAAATTCTGGCAATTGTATGCCGTGACGGTGAGAATCGGCTTGAAAAATTCCACTGGGGCCTTGTTCCTTTTTGGGCTAAAGACACTTCCATGGGAAATCGGCTGATCAATGCTCGAGCTGAAACCGCTGCGTCAAAACCGAGTTTTCGCAACGCCTTTAAAAAACGAAGATGTTTGATCATTGCCGATGGATTTTATGAATGGAGACCTGTCAACGGGCGGAAACAACCCGTATTTATCACTCTGCCGGATAAACGCCCTTTTGCTTTTGCCGGTCTTTGGGAAACCTGGAACAAAAAAAGTGATTCCGACTCTGCCTATCATTCATGTACCATCATTACCATAGAAGCCAGTGACTCTATGCGTCAAATTCATCACCGTATGCCGGCTGTTCTCAACACCCAAGTGTATGAAACCTGGCTTGATTCTAAATATCAGGATATCCTAGCATTAGAAAGTATCCTGAAAAACGATGTTATCACCGAATTTGCGAGTTGTCCTGTGTCAAGCGTTGTTAATTCGGTTCGAAATAATGATCCTTCGAATTTAGAACCGTATACTCAAATGCAACTGGACTTTTGAACTTTTATCTAAATTGAGCGATCTGAAAAACTTTTATCGGCTTGGTCAATGATAAGAGATGTCCAACTGTTCTCCTGCCCTTTCTGTCGGTGATGAATTGTCTTTTTTATACAAAAGTGATATCAGACTTAAAAGACCGGTTCAGCCCGTCTTTTAACAAAAAGATGATTTACAAGGAAGATACCTATGAAAACCAAACCAGACATCATCTCTGATGTCCGGAGTTTTATGAAAAGCAGAGTGATCCTTTCTGCCGCCGAATTAGATTTCTTTTCAAAGCTGGACGGCAATTTTATCTCCGCAAAAGAGCTGGCTGTAATGTCCGGTCTTGATGAAAGGGCGACCACACGAATTCTTGACTGCCTGGTAATTTACGATCTTCTTGAAAAAGAGAACAACCGCTATCGAACCACAGTAAAGGGATCGCATCTTTCATCGGTGAATCCGGAGTCCATGCTCCCTATGATAAAACACATGAATGTCATCTGGAACAATTGGAGCCGCCTTACAGACGTTGTCAGAAAAGGGACCAATCCTTATTTAAAACCC
>PKTV01000476.1 GCA_002868985.1 Desulfobacteraceae bacterium
AGAATATCGTGTTTAAATACGCTTGTCCGTGAGGTTCCCGGCGTTTATGTTCCGTCATTATACAAGGCTGCATACAATTCAGATGGAACCCTTGGTGCATTTGAACCGATATCCGATGTGCCGGACAAAGTTGAACGCCAGTATGTGAAAGATCTTTCCCGGATTCCCACCTGTAGTCCGATCATCACACCCGATACCATCTTTGATAACACGTTTCTCATGGAAGTCAGCAGAGGTTGTCCGCATGGTTGCAGATTTTGTGGTACAGGATTTGTTTACAGACCGCCAAGATTCAGGCCCTTTTCGCTTTTAAAAGAATGTATGGAGCAGGGGGCTTCAAGGACGGATAAAATAGGACTTGTCGGTGCGGCCATATCGGATCTTCCGGATCTCAATAAAATCTGCGGGCGGGAATTTGAGAAGGACACCCGAATATCTTTCAGCTCCCTCAGGGCGGACGCTTTGACGCCTGAACTCCTATCAACCCTCAAAAAAAGTAAAACCAAAACCGCTACCATTGCACCGGATGCCGGATCAGAACGGATGCGTAGCGTCATTAACAAAGGCATCAGTGAAACCGACATCCTGAATGCTGCCGAAGAGATTGTTGCCGCCGGCATCCCCAACATAAAGCTCTATTTCATGGTCGGTCTTCCCACGGAAACCATGGACGATGTTGAAGCGATTGTCACGCTTTGCAAGAAAATCAAGCATCAATTCCTCAAATCGAGCCGGATCAAAAAACGCATGGGTGAAATCACCGTCAGTCTAAACAGCTTTGTTCCCAAGCCGTTTACTCCTTTTCAATGGGTGAAGATGGATGATGTTCATCTGCTTAAAGAGAAGATAAAGAAAGTCAAGAACGGCCTGAAAAGGGTGGCAAATGTTCGTGTCCATGCGGATATTCCGAGATGGGCTTACATTCAGGCATTGCTATCACGGGGAGACCGCAAGGTTGCACAACTATTGTCCCTGGTGAACACGAACCAGGGAAACTGGCCCAAGACCTTTAAATCTTCTCCCATAAACCCTGATTTTTATATTCTAAGGGAGCGTTCTTTGGACGAATTGCTCCCTTGGGACTTTATCGATCACGGCATCAATAAATCTTTTCTTAAAACAGAGTACAAAAGAGCACTTCAGGGTAAAACTTCGCCGCCTTGCCCTATGGAATCTTGCAATATTTGCGGTGTCTGCAAAGAAAAGGTGAAAAAAGAGTAATCGTTGAGGTTGGATATATAGATAATATCCCCGAAGATTTGCTTGATTTATAAAAGAAGGCTACAATGCAATTAATCTTGACCTGCCGCCACTTTTTAAAAATTACCTTGGCTTCTCTTAGATTGTAAAAAACTTCTCTGTTAAGCACCTCGTGTCCTGAACGAAATTCTTTGTTAAACTTCCTGAAAACAATACCCATCTTAAATTTTACTTGCCCTTTTGCCCAGGGACTTTCACTGAAAATTAATATGAAAAACTTTTCAGATATGAAATAACTTGCACAGTTTATATTACTTTATCTACACAATTATTTGTTTTGTTTCTTTAAGGTTGGACTAACCTCTTGATATTTAAAGGAGCCAAATAAATTTTTGGTTTTGTACGTTTTTTGCATGCAAACCTCATAGGTGGCGCCAAGAAATTTTTTTCACACCTTTATCTGAAAAGAGATGTACATGCAGTGGAGAATGCCTTTAACAGTTTCTCAGTTAGTTCCTTGTTCGAGAAATACTTGCCACAAGAGAGCTATTATGACGAAGCGCAAAATAATTCTTCTCCATTAATAGAACAATTTAAAATGCTCCTTTTAGGCGTTGGATTGATCTTTCTTTCGCTCATAGGACGCGAGATGTTCAAAAGTTAGTTTGCTATGCTCAAGATACTGCGCAATAATGGGAATAAGCGATCAGGTATGGATAGGCGTAAATTGTCCTATGAATTTCACATTCCTGAACGCAGATCTGGAAAGGAACGGAGAAGCAAATTCGATGGAAGACTAAAAACCAAGAACATAAGATTGATAAAGATTACTTAAACAGTGGGGCCAGAGATGGCCTTGCCTTTTTTTATTTCCAACCTTTAATCACTTCTATAGATCTAAGCTTCTGTCCTACAAAAATATCGGAGATATTCATTCGATATTCTAATAATTATGGAGAATCGCCAAACTACGATCCTCCCCGCGTTTTTGAGCATACAAATTCTCAATCCATCCCATGGCTTCATTATCGCTAACCTTGCCCAAAAACATCGGAATTGTTGAAAGGTTGGCATGCCGAAGAATGACTTTGCCGACAATTTTAATTGTGAATGCCGGCGCGGGATGAATATGTGGCAGCGTGTCGACTTAAATCATGTGGCCGAAGATGAACACCAACCATTTCACCAGCTTTTTTCACCATAGATCTGGCTGCTTCAAAGGATATGGAAAATACCCTCTTGTTCGACTCAGTGTGGTTTGATTTTTTCAGAGTTTCTTTTTTTCCTGCCATGGATAGGTTACCCGGGAATGGAATGTGGCCTCTACGGAATGGGTCAGTGTCTCAACAATCTTTGCGATATCGCTTGTAGAGACATTGCATTCGTCGAGTTGACCATCAGCAATTCGTTTTACAATATTGAGGAGAATCATTTTTTCGATTTGTTCCTGTGTTGGCGTTTCCATGGATCTAAAAGTGGCCTCAACCGAGTCCACTATCATCAAGATTGCGGCTTCAAGGCTTTGGGGTTTTGGGCCTGGATACCGGAAATCCGTTTTGCGGGGCTTGGACTTGTTATTCGCCTTGACGGCCTTGTTGTAAAAAAATTCAACAAACAGCGTCCCATGATGCTGCTTGATAAGGTCCAAAATAACTTCGGGGAGTCCATTCTCCCTTCCGATCTTTTCACCATTTTTTACATGATCGATAATGAGCCGGGCACTCTCTAACGGGTCCAATTTATCATGAGGATTTTCGCCACTTGATTGGTTTTCAGAAAAAAACATGGGATCTGCCATTTTCCCTATATCATGGTAGTAAGCAGCTGTTCTCAAAAGAAGGGTATTTGCCCCAACGGCTTCTCCTGACGCTTGAGCAAGGGATGCCATTGTCATGCTATGTTGATAAGTTGCCGGGATTTTAGAGAAGAGGTCTTTTAAAAGGGGATGTTGGAGGTCTGAGTATTTTGTGAGTTTAAAGTTGGAGGTGGCATAACGGCCCGCTTCCAATATCGGCAATAGACATAATGCAATGGGTCCTGACAGAATGCCGCCCGTAAATGCCCAGCCCAGACTATCGGATAGACGCTTGTTAAAAACCATTGCCTTTAAAGATATCCAAATTTCGTTTGTATTCCCCAGCAAAGGGGTGATGTTTTGCCACTTTATAGAAAACGCCAAAAGCACACCCACGTTGATAACCCCAACGACAATTGAAGGGAGTAAAATATGGCTGCGTTTTGTTATCTTGGAGGAGAACAAGACAGCAGCCAAACCAGCGAAAGTGAAAAAAAGGAATATCTGAAAGGATTGGGCTGAAAATAGCGTTAGCAATATCGCTCCTATTACCGTAGACCAGGTAGCCGCAACTCTTCCATGATTTAAAAGAATGATTATCAGTGGGAGCATGGCAAAAGGGACAAAATACAAGGGAAAAGGAGTGAACAAGAGGCAAGACTTGAACAGGAAAACACTTATGATCAATAGAGAGAGGAACGGACGGAAATGAATTGTTTTCCGCTGTCCGGAACCCAAAATTTTCAAAATAAACAGGTCATTGAATACTATTATCAGCAGTGTTACAATAAATACGAAGGGAATTATGTTATAAAGATTTTTGTTGGCAAACTCCAAATGAGATACAATCAGCAATAAATCCTCTTCATCGAGCACCTTGCGAAAGGGTACGAGGACATCCCCTGGTTGGTAATGAATGACTTTGGAGGGATAACGCCTGACGATCTCTTCAATCCTTCTGTTGTTCTCATCGTTGTCATACTTCAGGGTTGGCAGTAAGGCGGATTGTAATATTTCTATAACAGGATTTAAGACGCCTTTATCTACTTGCCAAAACAGTTTGGTGGCTTTGTCCTGCAGCAAGAGACGGGCCTGTTTTAGGGTAAGGATTTCATCCGTTGGATGGGCCACAATCCCCTTTGGTTTAGGATAGAGCACCTCAAGTGTGATTTTACCGCTGTAAGGTTTCGAGTCTTCCACTATGATATTTTGCATGATGCTTTTTTCAACGGTCAGTATGCCGTTCAAAAGGTTCATCATATTTTGGTAGTGAAGAAATTTGTCTGCTTCATCCAGACCGAGTTTCAATCCAAACGCTTCATGAAGATATTCTACCAGTTCATTTCCTGTAAAAGGTTTTTGTTCTTGAAGAAATGAGATCTCTTTTATTAGCTCTTCCATTCTTTTTCTGACTTTTTTGGCATTATCTGGAAGATAGGTATACAAAGGGGTATACCGGGAAAGAGCTATATCGCGTCTTCCGCCAAGAGCCTTGTCTTGGTCAAAAGTAAAAAACCCTTGGGATCGAACAGTGAAAGGGGCGGCCTTGCCCAGTTTAGGTGGAACGGTCGTGAAATAACCATACTCGACATAGGATGCAAGTATGGTTGCGATCAAAAGTATAATGTTGAGGAGCAGTCTCATGTCGGTTTTGTTTAATGTCTAAAATTGAACTCCCCGTTGCTCTTAGAAACATAGTGTGGTTATCGTCTCTCGGGGCTTCGGGGATAGAAAATTTAGCCCGCCGGTGGCGAGCAAGCCTTTCGAAAATTTAAGCGACATAATTTATATCGATAAAAACTGCCATATATATATCAAAAATAATCCATTCAGTCAACCCGCCGAGTTTGTATGATTATACAAAATTTAAAAGAGGTTACGTACTTTTTATAGTGGACATTGGGTATAACCAACCTTTGGCTCGGTCATTCATTTGATGAAACCATTATAGATTTATTATGATTTTATTTGTCGTTTTCAGGCGTGCAATCACGTGTCTCCCACCAATCTTTGCCATAATTGATAAACAGCTGTTCACCGGCAGAGACATCTTTTATTGTATGGAAAACGATCAAATCCCGCTCCGCATCGTGCCAGTATTCGGTATTGTGTTCATCAGAGTGATTAAAAATACTTCCACATCCCAGTGGAAGCGAGTAGCATTCGGACGATTCTTGTGAATCATCATCATCCGCCGCTACACTATAGACGTAGTCGTCTATAATACCCGAGCAGTCTTCCTTTCTAATACGCAAATGATAGCATTCTTCCAGCGTTGTATCGGCCGGAATATGTTCGGTTGCGAAAATGCCGTGGCCGAATTCACAGGGTGCCACAACCAGATCAGGGTGTCTAAATAATGGTTGAGATAAGTGTTTTTTCATGTTTTCTTTCAGGGGGTTCATCGTAATTATTACCTATTGTCCATCCATAAATGGTCTTTTTGTCCAATCTCTGCGTTATGCTCAAAAAATAATCCTCGGAATATCAAATATATGCCTCCGGTTATTTTTTTCGCATGCCTTGATCTTAAACAAAAATCCTCATTTATGGATGGACACTACCTAAATTGAGAGCGCTCAGTTTAGGTATCATTTGACTTGCCGATATGCCGGAAATCATTGTCCAATTTTGTCATACATTCGACTTTTATCCCATTGATACAGGAGTGGTCAATAAAAATAGAATCTATTTCAGTTGTTGGCCGATAAGCTTTTCACAAACAGATTTACATCTATATATCTAATATCATTTAAAGTATATAATGCAAATATCATATAAGGGGATTTTGTAAAAATAGCCGGAGACCGCGGGCGTAAGCCTGTGAATGTTGAACGATATATTATCTTCACCCATTGGCAAATCAATAAAACAATGATAAAAGGGTGTCGTATTTAAGAATCTAAACCTGCGGGGCAGGCGAAAACACGAAGAAATAATCATGAATTCATATCAAAAAGAACAGGCGGAAACACTGAATATGGTATGCCGTCACCTAAAGACGCTTTCCGTACAGGAAAGACAGCGACTTTTATCACAAATTTCTGATTATCTGCTGTTTCGTGATGCAGTGAACGCATTTCTTAGCGAGCATTTTGAAAACATCTGCACCCAAAAGTGTTATCAAAGCAAAATAAGTGCTTGCTGTTCTCGTGACGGCATCATCACGTTTTTCGGAGATGTGTTGGTGAACGTACTGGTATCGAATGGAACGGAAATCAAAGCGTTGGCGAGGGTGCTTAAAAACCCCAATGATGGATTTAAATGCATTTATCTGGGTGATCATGGGTGCATGTGGCGAATCAAGCCTATCATCTGTGAGATGTTTCTTTGTGATCCGGCTGAAGAATCGGTGTTCAAAAAAAAACCTATGACGAATAAATTATGGTTGGAATTGAAGCAGCGTGAGAAACATTACCGGTGGCCTGACCGACCGGTTCTTTTTGATGATCTTGAAAAATATTTTATGGCTGAAGGATATTCTTCCCCGCTCATGTATCTTAATAACAGCCCAGGACTTTTGCGCGTAAAAGAACTGGCCAAGAAAAGCAATCATAAATAACTTTAAAATCGCCATTTTAGACCCATGGCAAGAGCGTTCGAACCGCCGCCATCGGCAATTAAGCCAAAAGCATCGGAACGGTGATGGATGCGTGTAATCCATGCGATATGAGAATATTTCGGCAGAGCAACGGCCAATTCTAACATCCAATAAACAAGAAAACGGGACGTTTCTTCATTGTTTTCTATCTCAATTTCAGGCTTCTTTGTGGCATAGGAAGGTCCCAAACCAAAAGCCAGACTGGTGTCTAGGACATCATCCCACCAGAACGCCTCCCACCGAACCGTGACCAGCGCGTTCAGTTCCCAGTGGGTCTGAATGTCAAAATGTTTTACGACCTGGCCTTCGACTTCGAAACTCGCTTTGTCGCGATATGTGCCAATGCGGCGTGCCAGTGCTATGGCTGCCAGATAGGAGCGTTTGAAATCCAACTCGTCAGTATTGTGAAAAAATTCTTCCCAATGGTTGGATGTCAGGCGGCCTGCGTATATATTAAGTGCATAAGGGAGCTCATCCGCCCACGCAATGGACATTGTTGATCCAAGCTTTGTGAGTAGTAAAATGGTTATCGCCGGAATTAAGCCGGGATAATATCTTTTGGGATTGAATGCAGATATCATAATTTTTTAAAAACTCAATTATGCTGTATAAGGATAGATGAATCAAATAGCCTATTCAATATATTAATCGGGCTGTTGTTTAATAAAAATGTGTTTGCAGTAACCGTTTCGATGGTTGTTCAAAGAGGTTTTTGTTTGGGATATAGCCCTTTTATGAATTAAGCGTAATCCTATCAATATTTAGAATAGGGTGTCAAATTTTAACAGGCGGTTGCCCAAATCATTTTTCGCCGGCTCTGAAACATTTTTTGATAAATCTATGGTTCGTTCCAGGCGATTCCAAACTCGCTCTTCGGGATCATGCGATTCCAAACTCGCTCTTCGGGATCATGCGGTTCGAATCGTTATTCTTTCACATCGTAAAGAGTTATGAACAAAAAAGGTTTCAATGAGCGATTAAAACGTTCTTTGTTTCAACTTAAATGCGGTTTTGGTTTTTTTAAACTTTTTTAAAAAAAGTGTTGCAATTTATAAAATTATATGTTTAATAAAATAAACAATTCGGTTTTAACTCATAAAAGAACAAAGGATGAATATGCCTGCCCATCAATTTGAATCCTTTTTACAACGGGTTTTTGAAGCCACCGGAATCGCTTCGCAAACTGAATTGGCGTCTGCTTTGAATATCAACCGATCAGCGATCACACAAGCCCGGAAAAAAGATTCCATTCCGGACAAATGGATATTGAAGTTGTATCGAACCTTCGGTTTAAGCCCTGACTGGATTGAAACCGGCTATGGCCCGACCTTTCTGAAGCAATCTGATCCAAACGACTCTCTTTTTAAAAATGTTCCAAAGGTTAAAGCCCGGTTGAGTGCGGGAGGCGGTTCTTTTGAAGTCGGATCTGAAATAAAAGGATATTACGGCTTCCGAAAAGACTGGCTGACAACCAAGGGAAACGTAAATAAGATGGTCTTAATGGATATTTTTGGAAACAGTATGGAACCTGAAATAAAGGATGGAGATACCGCACTTATTGATGAATCTCAAAAGGACATTTTAGCGGGCGCTATATATGCTGTTGGTATTGATGATACAATAATGGTCAAAAGGCTGGAAAAACATCCCAACAAACTGGTTTTACACAGCGATAACAAAGAATATTCTCCGATTTATCTTCAGGGCAGTGAAATAAACAGCATCCGTATTATTGGAAAAGTCATCTGGACGTGCAGGGAATTCAGGTAAATTTTTTTGCTGTAAAGGTTGATAAAAATAAACAAAAGATTATATATATAAACTCAATGGGCGATAAATACAACAAGAGATGTTTTGCAAACTTCGGGCCCAATTTCTATTTTATTGAATCCTATTAGGTGAAAATAATCTGTCAAACACAAGGTGTTGAACAAATCTAACGGTCATGGATTTTTAGGAGATGAACAATGACGATACAGAACTATTATTCAGGTTATTGTGAAAGCTATGAATATCATGGAAACACCGCGGTTGAAATGACCCTTATAAAGAACGGCGTTTTTATCAAACGAGATTGGATTCTTTTTGATTCTGTTCAGGAGGCTCAAGATTTTTTTTATGAAAACAACGAGGTTGATTTTCAATAGTGATTCTAAACAGTAAGCCGCTGGTCAATCTCCCAAAGACGGATAAATTGAAACATATTTAAGAGAATACCTCTAACAAGTTTGACACGAACATTAAAAAACCTATTTATTTGAACTCGGATAAATGCTTCAGGAAACATCCGGGTTGGTGATTACGGAGGATACCATGTTCGATAGAATTATTGATGGTTTTTTGGATTTTGTTTTTATGGTTATGATTTTAATACTGTCGATCTTAGGAACGTTGGTTGTGGGCATATAATTTATTTTATTTGATACTTTAAGATATAATAGAATATGTCAAAACAACTTTAAATTAAACAATAAAATTCTCTAAATTGTTATTTGTCAACCGGATTTCCACTTTATCTTTCAGATAATCTTTTACAGCCGTTATAGGCACTTCTTTTCTGTGAAAGATTCCGGCCGACAATGCGGATTCTGCTTTTGTTTTTGTAAACACATCATAAAAATGCTCCACACATCCAGCACCGCTGGATGCAATGACCGGAATGGTCACGGCGTTTTTGACCGCATTGACAAGCTCGATGTCATAACCCGAATTCGTTCCGTCTTTATCGATACAGTTTAACAATATTTCGCCGGCTCCCAGCTTTTCACACACCTGTGCAAGGGTTACGGCATCCAGATCTCTGCCCTCTCTACCCCCTTTGATGGTACACTGATACCAGCAATACCCTTCTCCATTGGGCCCCTTGATATCTGTTTCAATCACATGATGGCCGACGTTATCCGGTGACGATAGATAAACTCTTCGGGGATCGATAGATACAACAACGGCTTGGGCACCATAGACTTCGGATATTTGTTCGATGGAACTTTTGCCTGTCATTTTGCCTGTCTTTACATAATCTTCAGCAATTAAGACCGCATCACTTCCAATGGAAATTTTGTCTGCACCTGAACGAAAATAGGCCGAAGCAACCTCCAGAGCGGTATATGTCCTTCCCTTTTGATCGGTATAATCTCGAATACCCCCCCCGATAGTTAATGGAACAAAGACGTGTTCGGACGTCCGTTTTAATACTGATAACATGGGGATGTCTTCCAAAGGGAAATCCCTGAATCCTGTAATGTTCAGAAAAGTAATCTCGTCGGCCCCTTCTCTGTAATACCTTTCGGCAAGTTCAACCGGCTTACCGAGGTTCCTGACATCGCCGTTTTCTCTGACATCGTATTGATCACCCTTTGTCACCACTAGATCCCCCTGGTCGTTGGATCGGACATCTAGACAGGCGATGATCCTTTTAGCCAGACGGGTTTCATGGGAAACATAACTCAATGCTATTTGTTCGCGGGGAGATTGGATAAAATTGTTTAGAAGTTTCATTCCTGAACTTCCACTTTTTTCCGGATGGAACTGTGTTGCGGTGATGTTTTCTTCGCTCAATGCGCTGACGCTCAGCCCGGCCCTG
>PKTV01000479.1 GCA_002868985.1 Desulfobacteraceae bacterium
GCCGGTTCTGTCAGGCCGGGATGATATACCGACCGGTCCGTGAAAGGTCTTTAAAGAAGCTGCTGTCGCTTTCAGATGCTTCTGTTGCTGCAACCGGATATGAAGACATATCACTTTTATCTTTAAGTACAGGGGATTATAGTTGTATTTTACCTTTAATGGAAAACATGATGTCAAGGTATGCGAATCAGCGCATTGCGATATCCCTTCCTTCTCTTAGGGCGGGTACATTAACTCCCAGCCTGATGAATCTTGTAAAAAAGGTCAGAAAAACCGGCTTTACAATAGCACCGGAAGCCGGGAGTCAGCGGCTTCGAGACGTGATTAATAAAAATATAACGGAAAAAGACATCATAAGCACGGTAAAAGATGCATTTTTATTAGGGTGGCAGGTTGTAAAGCTCTATTTTATGGTCGGCCTTCCCACAGAAACAGACGACTATTTAGAGGCGATCGTCGATCTTGTGAAAAGACTCAAAACGGTTAACCGTGAAAATGGACGAAAAGGCCAAATTAACGTTAGCATAACGACTTTTATTCCGAAACCTCACACCCCTTTTCAGTGGTCATCTCAAATTTCGTTGGACGAATCGAAACATAAAATTAACTGGTTAAAGAAGAAACTAAAAATACCAGGAGTTCGATTTAAGTGGCAGAACCCCGAAGTGAGTATTATAGAAGGACTCTGGGCACGGGGAGACCGTCGTCTTGGCCGTTTATTGGTGGCTGCATATAACAAAGGATGTAAATTTGACGGCTGGAGCGATAAGTTTAGATATCGGTTGTGGGAAGCGTCTTTTTTAGATGAAGGTGTTGATATTGATTTTTATACAACACGTGTTAGAAATACTATCGAACCGTTACCATGGGATCATATTGATACCTTGGTTTCAAAAGATTATTTAATAAGCGAGTGGAATAAAGCCGAAGAAGGTGTGCACACCATCGATTGTCGAAACGGTAATTGTAACCAATGCGGGGTGTGTGATTTTGAAACTATTGAACCCAAAGTGTTTGATGACCGTAAAGAAGATATGGTCAAAAATATTACACAAGACCGTCATAAACCCAAAGATTATAAAAAATTAAAGATATCATTTTCTAAGCTGGATCAGGCAAAATATTTTGGGCATCTTGAAATGGTTAAAATTTTTTTTCGTGCGATCCGACGTGCCGGCATACCGGTTAAATATTCAGAAGGGTTTCATCCGAAACCGTTGATATCCTTTGAGGATGCGCTACCCATCGGCTTAGAGAGTTTGAATGAAATATTTCATTTATCCGTACATGGCAATGTAAAACCGAAAACCGTCATAAACGGATTAAACCGTCATCTTCCAAAGGGATTGCGTATTCTTAGCTGTCATCTTGCCCCGACAAAATCTTCGAATAATACATTTGAGCCCTTTATCTATATGGTAACCTCCCAAAATGGTTTTTTTGATGAAGAAAAAATGAACCATTTAAACAAGATGTCAGAATTCATAATTACGCGGTTCAATCGAAAAGGGAAAACCAAAAAGATAAACTTAAAAGAAATGGTGATAAATCTGACATTACTCGCACCCAATCAACTGAGGATGACCCTCAGATCGGAACCGGGGCAAATGGTGAGACCTTTTGAGGTTCTTGAAAAAGTTTTCGGGTTATCCAAGGTAGAGATAAAACAGGCAGCGGTTGTTAAACAATAATGTAAAAATCAGGAAAAAACATGTATAAAAAAATTGTCATCAATGTTGCTGATCATGAAACCAGAGTGGCGCTTCTTGAGGATGGAAACATTGCTGAACTTTTCATAGAACAAGGAGATGCTTCAGACATTGCCGGAAATATTTACAAAGGAAAAGTTCAGCGGGTTCTTCCGGGCATGCAGGCTGCTTTTATAGATATAGGGCTAAAGCAGGCTGCTTTTATTTATGTGAGCGATGTTATTGGTGGAAATTATAGCCCTATTGAAGATTTCTTGAATAACAATAGTGGTACAGAAGAAGGCATTTCTTATAATTCTTATATTTCCTCGATTCGTCGTGATCGGCACATTGAAGAACTTATCACTGAAGGACAAGAAATGATGGTTCAAGCGGCCAAAGCCCCCATGGGCTCAAAAGGAGCTCGGCTGACAACGCACATTTCCCTTCCCGGCCGATTTCTTGTGCTTATGTCGGCATCAGATCATGTTGGAATATCCAGGCGAATAGAAGATGATACAGAGCGGAATCGATTAAAGGCCATCGTTGAATCTATCCGTGAGAACAATTTCGGATATATTGTTCGAACTGCAGCAGAAGGTGTACAGGAAGAAAAACTTAAATATGAGATGGGGTTTCTCAACAATTTGTGGGAGAGTATTCAACAGAAATACCAAACGGCTACGGCACCGTATCTTTTACATAAGGAGATGACCATTAGTCTTCGTGCTGTTCGGGATCTTTTGTTGCATGAAGCTGAAAAACTGGTCATAGATTCTCGTTCGGGGTATGAATCTATTTTAAAATTTCTTGATGAATTCATGCCGAGCCTTAAAGATTCAGTGGAGTTTTATGAGGGTTTGGAGCCGATTTTTGATTCATTTAATTTAGAAGCGGATATTTCACGCGCATTAAAAAAGAAAGTATGGTTGAAGTCCGGCGGATATATCGTGATCGAGCTTACAGAGGCACTGGTGGCCATCGATGTAAACACAGGACGATATGTCGGTAAATATAATCTGGAGGAAACGATTCTAAAAACCAACCTTGAAGCTGTTAAAGAAATTGCCTATCAAATTCGTCTTCGGGATATCGGGGGAATCATTATTATCGATTTTATCGATATGGAAAAAAAATCGAATCAGGAAAAAGTTTTTAATGCACTAAAGGAGGCGCTTAAAAAAGATAGAAGTAAAACCCACGTACTGCCCATATCAGAGCTGGGGTTGATACAAATGACCCGAAAGCGGATTCGAAAACCATTGACAAGGATGCTGTGCGAGCCCTGCTTTTATTGTGACGGAGAAGGATATCTTATCTCCAAACAGACGATATGTTACAATATCTATAGGGAAATTCTTCGTGAATCACGAGACATGATAGGGGTCAAGGTCAGCCTGAGAGTAAACCCCGAAATTGCCGAACTTCTTTATGGTGAGGAAAGCCAGATTATCGTTGCTGTAGAGAGGGTTATCGGGAGGCAAGTTGTCATATACCCGGACGCCAAGCTTCATATGGAGGAGTTTAATATTTTTGAAATTATCAAGGAATAAAAAGGGGTTGAGTATTCTATATGACCTTTGAAAAAAGTATAATATATTATTTTCAATTTTTGGTTAAGTTTGAAGCTTGACAACTCGGTTATCTTGTGATTTATATTTTTGGTTTAATTTATAAATAACACTTTCTTCAAGGCGTGGAAAAGCACCTTGGTATCTGAATAAGGATTTTAGGTTATGAAACGAACGTATCAACCAAGCAGAATTAAGCGGGCAAGAACACACGGGTTTCTGAAAAGAATGTCGACAAAACAAGGCAGAAGGATTATCAACAGGCGCAGAGCAAAAGGCAGAGCCCGTTTTACGGTATAAAAAGTGTTGCTCGATAAAACAAATTAAAAGATATTAAAGGGTTAAACAGAGGAGTCTCTTTTGCGCTTTTGTTTTACCAAGGCGGACAGAATATTAAAACGCTCCGAATTTCTTAAATTGTCTATTTTGGGGAAGAAAACACAGAACAGACATTTTATTGCAATATTCTCTCCAGGTCGATGTCAAAGAACCCGCCTTGGTGTCACTGTAGCGAGAAAAGTAGGAAATGCCCCTACAAGAAACAGGATTAAAAGATTTTCTCGCGAATATTTTCGGCTAAACAGGCACATTATTACAGGTCATTGGGATATCAATATTATCGCTAAAAAGAGGGCCGCTCATCTATCATCGGACCAGGCCTTTCTATCCCTGAAAGACGTTTTTGGAAATATTACCAGGAGTTTAGAGCATTAAAAGAATATTTGTGATACCGGCTCTGATTTTAATAAGAGCATATCAATTCATATTGTCTCCAATACTGGCTCCTGCATGCCGTTTTTATCCAACCTGTTCTGAGTATGCCTATCAGTCTATTGTGCGTTATGGACTTCTTAAGGGATTTCTCCTTGCTTTGAAAAGAATTTTTAGGTGTCATCCCTTTCATCCGGGAGGAATCGATCCTGTCCCATAGAGCAGTGTAAATGATTCCACTAATAGACAGGTCCGAAATAAAGGATGACGATTCAGGAGGGAAATATATTTGCCCGCCTTCGCACAATCCTACATAAATTTTGCTCCTCTGAACCCGAAAATACCGTTGATTCAATTAATCCGAACAAAACTTTTCATGTATTGTATTGAACTTTGGAGAGGATAGAGGATAATGGAACACTTACGATTATTTATTGCCATAGGTTTGTCTTTGCTTGTCTTTATCGGCTGGAATTTTTTCTTTGTTGATCAACAAAAGGAAAAACTTCCCCAACAGGCCATTCAAGCGGAACAACAGCCAAATAAAACATCAGGGATAACTGAAAAACAAAAGACATTCCAAGGAACTCCCCCCTTAAAAGCAACACCGCCTTTAAAAGAAATTGCTTCAGAGTCGATTAAACCTTCACGAACGATAACCGTTAATTTACCCTTTTATACAGTAAAGATTTCAGAAAAAGGTGCTGTATTTAAAAGTTTTGTCCTCAACAAATACCGAAAAACCATTGATGCCGATTCCCCATTACTTGACATGATAAATCCTGATTTGTTCCAAGGAACCGTACGGATTGGATTTGCCGGTAATAGCCTTCAGGGAATTAACGATGCGAATTTTTCAGTTAACCTTGAGAAGGATTCTGTTGATATCAAGAATAAAGCCGAAGCGATCTCTTTTTCATGGACATCCCCCAAAGGGGTTGTCGTTGAAAAGACATATTTATTTTCACCTGAAACCTATCTGATTTCCCTCGACGTTACCATTAAAAACGGTTCCGATCAGACCATTGAAGACAATCTCACACTATCTCTATTGAAACTGGCATCGGACGACGTGAGCAGGTATGGTTTTGAAGGGCCGAGCGCACTGATCAACAATAAACTCGAGCAAGTTAAGAGTAAGAAAATAAAAAAGAAAGACGTATATCCCGGGAAATTAACATGGATTGCGGTTCAGGATCGTTATTTCATGTCTGCGATCGTGCCCGATGAAGCTGTGGATGCCAGTATGCACCTTGGCCTTAATGAGGATAAGATCCTAAAGAATACATATGTTGAGCCGGAGCAGGTGATTCATCCTGACGATCAGCATGTTTTTAAGTACAAATTGTTTTTCGGGCCGAAAAGCATGACCGTTTTAGAAACCGTGAATTATGATCTGGTAAAAGCCGTCCATTTCGGTTTCTTTGACATAATTGCCAAACCATGTGTCTGGATAATGAATTTTATATATAATTTTATCCCCAACTATGGTGTTGCCATTATCATTTTGACGATACTTAGCAAAATCCTTCTGTGGCCGTTGGGAAATAAAAGCTATAAATCAATGGCTGCAATGAAAAAAATTCAACCATTGATGGCGGAAATTAAAGAGAAACATAAAGGCGATAAGAAAAAAACGAATGAAGAAATGATGGGATTGTATAAAACGTATAAGGTCAATCCCCTGGGCGGATGTCTTCCAATGGTGGTGCAGATTCCCGTTTTTTTTGCGCTTTATAGGATGTTATATGAAGCCATAGAATTAAGACACGCGCCGTTTTTCGGGTGGATCACTGATCTGGCAGCACCGGATCGCCTTTTTCGATTCGATTTTTCCATCCCATTCATGGAAGCGCCATACGGCATACCTGTTTTGACCATAGTTATGGGAGCGACCATGTTTCTTCAGCAAAAAATGTCGCCACCAGCAGGGGATCCGACCCAGGCTAAAATGATGATGATGATGCCGATTGTTTTTACGGTAATTTTTATCAATTTTTCTTCGGGGCTTGTTCTATACTGGCTTGTAAACAATGTCATTTCCGTGGCTCAACAATATTATGTCACGAAGAAAAACGCTTAATAACGGAGGTTTAATAATGTCGCCCAGCTTGGAGTTTGAAGACAAAAACGTTGAAATGGCAGTAAAAAAAGCCTGTGAAGAATTAAATATACCCAAGGAAAAACTCAAGCATGATGTTATTTCCTACGGGTCAACCGGAATTTTTGGGTTGGTGGGCACTAAAAAAGCGCGTATTCGTGTTACCCTGCCGAAAACATCTCAGGAATTTAAAATTGAGGATTCGAGTACAAAAAAACAGAAGACCGATTCTTTGGATCAAACCGTAAAGAATGCAGACTTTCAAATAGCTGCCCCAATTGATGATATAGAACTTTCCCCTTCAGAAGATGATCCAAAAGAAATTGGCCGGGAAGCATTGCAACGCATTATTGATTTAATTACCATAGATGCGACAATCTCGATTGAAGAAAAATCAAATCGATATTTTTTCAATGTTAAGGGTGGAAACTCTGCCGTTCTTATCGGCAAGCGCGGACAAACCCTTGAAGCAATGCAATATATCGTTGAAAAAATTATTAATAAGAAAAGAAAAGAACGTGTTGGAATTCAGGTAGATGTTGAAGGGTATCTGGAAAAACGGCGCATTAGCTTGGAAAAAACGGCGTTTAGGCTTGCTGAGAAGGTTAAACGGAATGGAAAACCCGCGACAATCGGACAAATGAATTCTCACGATCGACGGATCGTACATATTGCCTTAAAAGATGACAACATGGTGAGAACTCAGAGTATGGGAGAAGGAATTTTAAGGAAACTTGTCATATTTCCAAAGAAAAATCCATCCCGAAAGAAAAACCATTAACTCAAGCCTTCAATACTGTGGAACGTATGAAGGCGTTATTTCAAAGGCTCCTATTCGTTTGAAGGTGTTGAAGCCAGCTATACATGTTATAAAAAATGAAATATGATACTATCGCTGCCATTGCAACGCCCACCGGTAGCGGCGGTATCGGGATTGTTAAAATCTCCGGTAAAGACGCTTTTTCTATAGCCAAAGCCATTTTTCAAAGATCTCTCGCGTCGTGGGGGGATGGCCGTCCGGAGGGCGACGCCCTCTCTTTCCCCTTAAAATCCCACCGCCTTTATCACGGGCATATTGTGAATCCTAAAACAGGAAAGGTGCTGGATGAAGTTCTTCTGTCGGCAATGAAAGCCCCCCGGACATACACCAGAGAAGATGTAATCGAAATAAACTCCCATTCAGGCTATATTGTAATGGCTTCGATTTTAGATTTGGTATTACAAAAAGGTGCCAGGCTGGCCGATCCCGGTGAATTCACAAAAAGAGCATATCTTAGCGGCCGTATTGATCTCACCCAGGCCGAGGCGGTCATTGATATTATCAATTCCAGAACCGAAAAATCGCTTGAAATTGCAACTTCACAGATAAAAGGGGGATTGAAAAACCGAATTGAGTCCATGCGACATTCACTGATTGACATTTTAACACAGGTAGAAGCTGCTATAGATTTTCCTGAAGATGTTGGGGACGTTATTGATGTGGAATCCGTTGATCAAATTTTGGACAAGGCGGTTATCGATGCGTTATCAGAGCTGGTCGCGCAATATGAAAATATGCATTTTTTAAGAGACGGCCTTAAAATGATCGTGGTCGGCAGACCCAATGTGGGCAAATCGAGCCTTATGAACCGGTTGATACAAGATGATCGCGTAATTGTTACACCCATTCCCGGAACGACGAGAGATTTAATTGAAGAAACATTGAATATTCGTGGTATACCGGTTATTGTTGCAGATAGTGCGGGTCTCCACGACACGGAGGATCCCGTTGAGGTTATTGGTATAGAAAAGACCCACAAATATATGCACGGTTCAGATCTGATACTTTTTATGATCGATGCAAGTGATCCATTCACTAGGGAGGATCAAAAAATATATCAGACAATCGATGACAAACGGCTGATATTGGTGATAAATAAAATCGATTTGGTTGAAGATGACTTTCAACCTGAAATTCCCGAAGGATGGGATAAAAGACCAAGCGTAAAGATTTCCGCTTTGTATGGAAATGGATTGAGCTCGCTCAAGGATTTAATTGCAAAACTAGCAATTGGGGACCGACACCTTGAAGTTCAAAATACTATCATTCCCAATTTAAGACATAAAGTGGCCCTTGAAAAGAGTTTGGGCTTTGCAGTTTCCGCCCGTGAAGAAATACGCAAAGGGACTTCTTTCGAGTTGATTGCTATCGATATTAAAGAAACATTAGACAGCCTGGGTGAAATTATCGGTGCCGTTGCCAAAGAGGATATCATCGATCAGATTTTTAACCGATTTTGTATCGGGAAATAATGTTTCACGTGAAACATTATTTCCCTTTGGTTATAGTGTTTGTTGCTTTTAATGTAAAAACTTAAATTTAGTTACTTAAAATCGAATTTTATGTGTGTTTTACAAAACTTTTTCCATTGTGGTAAATATTTTTGGTTCCGGCTTGTCTGGGTTAGGAGTTAAATAATGAAAATAGATTTTACATTATATTTTGAAAAATATAAGGCGCTTTCAGCTAAAGCTGATGAAATGTTTGCAAAAGTGCAAAATGAGTTTCCAGAATGCATAACATGTGAGATTAAATGCGCAGACTGCTGTCATGCATTATTCGACCTAACATTGATCGAAGCGATTTATATCAATCATCGGGTTAATGAAATGTTTGAAGGCAAAAAACTAGAGACGATTATTGATAAGTCGAACCGTGCGGATCGAAAAACTTACAAGGTCAAAAGAAAGGCATATCAGGACAAGGAAGCTGGAAAGAACGAAGTTGAAATACTTATGGAAATTGCCGCTGAACGCGTCAGGTGTCCGCTTCTTAACGAAGATGATATGTGCGACCTCTATGAATATCGACCCATCACCTGCCGACTTTATGGTATGCCGACATCTACGGGCGGTATTGGGCATACCTGCGGGAAGTCGGCTTTTGTTGAAGGCAAACCGTATCCTACGGCCAACCTGGATGTTCTTCAAAAAAAGCTTTACGAAATTTCTTCTGAATTTGTCGGCCAAATCAGAACCCGATATGTTAAGATGGGAGATTTGCTTGTTCCGTTATCCATGGCGATTCTCACCGATTATAATGAAGACTATCTTGGTGTGGTGGACGAAAATGAAACCCTAAATAAGCAAGGAAAAGAAAATGACAACGATATCCCCTGAAGAAGAGGAAAAACGAAAAAAGGCCATTTTCGATAGTATGTCCCCCAGACGCCAGAAACACATTTTAAAAAAAGGATATGAAAAATGGGCGCCCTTTCAGGAACCCAAAGATCCCATAGATATCAGAAAAGATAAAACCAAACGAACGACGCAAATGCTGGTCAGGGAATTTTTACAATCGAGGAGTTTTGAGGATTACAGTAATGCGTACAGCGGCGGCGTGTTAGAAATTTGCCTTGGAATTATCAACGATGATGAAAAGTTCAAGGGGATGTTCGATTTTTCCGTCTGGTACCATGAATTGTTAAAGCGGGAGGGGCATGAGTGACCGTTATTCCTGACGTTTTGAGACCTTTGCAAAATCTTCCTTTTCGCCCAATTTCTGCGTCAGCCTCAAATTTTAATCCTCGAAATACTCAATGTATGACGGTGGTTAAAATTTTCGTTTTCCTTGAACTTGAACAAAAATGAATATTTTTCAAAGGTCTCGTTTTAAGCAGGCTTTTTATAACGTTTTGCCCAAAATGGCGCTGTCATCAAAGAACAATCATAAAACTCCACAAGATACCCGCACAGATCGCAGATCCGATAACACCGGAAGAGTTGCATGCCATGGCATGCATGAGGAGGAAATTTTCAGGATCTTCAGACTGACCCACCAGATGAACCTCTCGGGCTGAACCGGGAACAGCGGATACGCCGGCTGCGCCCAGCAATGGATTGATCTTTTCTTTAAGAAAAAAGTTCATAATTTTGGCAAAAATAACGCCGGAAGCAGTTGCGATGCTAAAAGCAACGGCACCAAGGAAGAAAATACCTACAGATTTTGGCGTTAGAAACACATCGCCCTGGGTGCTGGCACCCACCGTTAAGCCCAATAGTATTGTTGCTGTATCGATGATTGCCGTACGAGCAGTTTGAGCCAGACGTTCGGTGA
>PKTV01000405.1 GCA_002868985.1 Desulfobacteraceae bacterium
TAATTGCTTTTGGAGGAGTCTTTTCTTGAAAATTATGATTGCAAGCAACCAAAAATAAAAAGAAAACGCCCGTCAAAATTAAAAAATATTTATGAAAATTAGATTTCATGATCGGATGTTTGCTTAAGTTGGATAACTTATTCTATTGATACGTATTCGATCTTAAGGAAATTTTGAAATCCATATTTGAGGCGAAAAAGAACTCTATATAAAAATACAGGACTATTATCAGAAATATATCCTTTAAATTAATACCATTTTAAATTGTCTATGTAAATCGTAAATATACCACCAATGAGCGTTCAAAAGAGAATATGTTATGCTTGTTGGGGGTGATAAAGGGATAAAATGTTTTTAGCAAAAACAATATGCTAATAAATGAGAATTGTAAAATCTATAATTGCCTTTTGGGAAAAGTATGATATCTTGGCTCAACCTTCAATTTCCAAAAAAAAGGTTTATAAACAAAATCATAAAAAGTACAGATGCCTTGCAACTATCTATATTTACACCATATTGAGATACCATATTGAGCTATATCAGAAAAAATGCTCATCGAATTTTTATGACAGCCCGCCATAAATCATCTTTTATACATACCTAATTATTGTGATATCATCAATTCCATCCGGGTAGATGAACATGTGATAGCCATTCCATAATGCACATTGTGATGGTGTCGGATTATATATAGGTCAATGCAATTAAATAAATATCTTATACAGCACCCATCGTTAACGCACCCTCAATAATGTTCTCAGTCTGGTTTCTGGCATAAGGTCCGTTTTGTCCGATCACAAACATCACTTCGATGCGGTATAGATGAATCCAATCTTTAAGCAGTGACGCAGCTTTGATGTCATCCATTTGATCAAGATCGATACCGAGCATCTGACGGCCATATCTCAAGGTCGCCTTTCTGGCAGAATCCAAATCTCCAGTCAGTCTGCCATACGATATAATAAGAGTACCTGTCGCGTCCATGACATTCTGTTTTATGCATTCGGGATAATTTTCGGATGCCATCTCTTTAAGTTTGAATCGTTCAGGCAATGTTCCGGTTTCAGTGATCCGGCCTTTTGGTATCCATCCACCATGAGGAATTCTCAGTTTTATTGCCATGTCAAGAGCTGCTTGGTCTACTTCGGTTTGTCCGCCTGAAATAATTTTTTTAAGCATGAAACTCTCCTTTTAATTTAGCATAGATAATCTTTATCGATTGAGTAAAATCCATTTCAAAACCTTCCGGTGAGTGACTTTTAAGTCTTTTTCCGAAAGTTCCAAGAATTAAATCCACTGTACACATTGTGCCACCCTCACCCCTGCACCTGTCATTTCACGAACGGCAGATTCAACGGCAGACAAGCCGTCATACAGTGAAGATTGCATGTAGCTGCCGGCACGCGCTCCGGACAAGCTTAAATCAACAACAATTTGAAGCAAACCTTCTTTAAAATAGTTATGTGTGTCAATAGAAGATTTTCTGATACAGCTGTTCAACGTACATCCGGCCATCACCAATGTTTTTTTGCCATTATCCATCAAGCCTTCAACCCACTCACGAAAACCGTTTGTGTCTGGGAACAATACACTGTTTCCGGGTTTGATAAAGTAAAGTTGTCTGGCATCGATTATTCCGGTGAACACATCGTCCCAATCATAGCTGCCAGGTGGAAACGGGCATCGGGTAAACATCGTTTCAACAAGACTGAGGTTCTCATTTAAAAATTGCGCACATTTTTCAAACGCAAATCGAATCGGTTTCACTTCTAATTCGGCTTTTGAACCTATTGATTTCATCCACCCCCCCCTTGTAAAGGATCGCTGAGGATCGATGATCAACAGTGCTGCATCATCGCCGGATATTTCAAGTGGTTTGATATTCATATTCTCTATAATTTTCTGATAGGTATTCGCAACGCCGATATTATCTGTATATTTCAGAAGAACCGCCATATCATTACAAGGTTTATCGTTTGTTGTTACCCGATACTGTTTCTTATTCATTTCATGGACATCTGCTGTTTTTTCTTTTGAAATTGCAGTTTTCTTTGATGTAATTGTGGATAAAAAAGGGTGTAAATTAAGAAGCACTTTGCCATACGGACCGTGGGGATCTTCTATAATTTGATTCAGATAAGCGATGAAGTTCTCTCTGGACATCGGTTCTGCAACTGTAAAAAGATCAAGAACCGCGAAAACAGGGGCTTCCCTCCAGTGCCATCCCATACGCTGGGCTCCTTCATGAAGCTCTAACCTGGAAAGCACTCCATTTTTGTTTAGATCCAATATGTCAAAAAGTTCACTCGGCGTCACTTTACTCAGGATCACATTTTTTCAACGTCTTTATTGTCGATTCGGTTGAGGTCAAAGGTTGAAATATTCATCGATGAAATCTGCTGACGACATAATTCTTATCAAAGGATATATGGGACTGCTTTTGTATATTTGGATGGTTCCGGTGTGGTATTCAGGTTTGTGTGCGGCACAACAATCCTTTAAAAGAATGGCCTTAAAATCCAATGCAACTGCATCCAATACCGTTGTTAAAACACAAATATGGGTCGCTATCCCAACGACCGTAACGGTGTCGCAGCCAAAGGTTCTTAAAGTTTGGTCCAGATCTGTTTTAAAGAAAGCACTGAACCTGCGTTTCTGTGAAACAATATCGCTTGTTTCCCTTTCCAATTCATCAATCACAGTTGCGCCATCTGTTCCCCTGATAGAATGCGGCTTCATTTTTCCTTGAAAAATAAAATCACCTTGCAAAAAAGAATCACAAGAAAATATTACAGGGAGTCCCTTGTCTCTGAACATAGCAGAAAGACGGTTAATGGTTGGGACGAACTTCAGGGCTTCTTTTGTTATAAAGGCATCCGGATGTTTGTTAAACGTATCCTTAAGCATATCAACGATGATTAGCGCTGGTTTCATGACAATCCATCCTTTAGACGCCAACTTTAATTAGTGTCCATCCATAAATGGCCCTTTTTGTCCTGATCGGCGTTCTCCGCGGGTCTCCGGCTGCGGCGTACAGACGTACGCCTTCCTGTCCCGTGAGCGGGGACCGCAAACCCTTGTGCGGTTTGATCAGAATAAAAATTGCTCATTTCTGAATTGGACACCCATTGTGCTCATTTTGAATTCATGGATGGACACGAACCTTGATTCTCTTTTATCATTATGTATTAGGAAGAAAAATCAGGGTGCCCTTTGGGAGTCCGTTAAAGTCGTTTATTTTATCACCAGCCAGCAATTTTTTGGGTGGCAGGTAGTAGATTGTTTTTCGATCTTTGTATTTGCGGCCAGCGATTTCGTAGGCGGAACGATCTTTATAAAGCTCGTAAGGGCCTCGGTAGCCGACAATGAGTCTTGTTTTGGCAGGCAGATCATCCCAGTCGGATATCATTGAGCCGACTTTAATTCGGCCTGAAGGCAGAAAGTAGATCGTCGATTTAAAATTATACGCTTGACCGGCAAAGGACCATGCCGTGAGCTGGTCCGATATGGTTTTTATGGGATCATCGCTTTTTATCAAAGAAATGCTGTTTTCCTGATTCAGCAGCACAACGGTTTTTGCAGGTATCCGGCCCCAGCCTATTTTAGCTGAAATTTGATCACCGGTGTATATATGACCGCCTGGAAATTTGTAGACGGTTGTCTGGCTGTCGTAATCTTCTCCGGCGATTGACCAGGCGGTGTTAATTTTGGTAATGATGTTCGCATCATCCGTCTTTGCATAATATTCCCGCCGACCATAATAGATTTTGGATAGCTGAAGATCTGCCAAAAGCCGACCGGATCGCACATCAGGATCATATGCCCAGGTCGGTCCCACTTCGGCTTTTTCGCGAATAAAATTTCTTGCACAACGTTTACGTCCCCGTTGATTTTTTCTAAACCAACGGTTTGGTTTACCATAAGCTACCTGGCTGTGGGTCAACACTGCCCGATCACCCAGACCATATGCCCTTTGTAAAATGTCAATCAATATACCCACGGAACGATACTGGCTTTCAGTGATGGGTGCGTAATGATACCCAACCAATTCAATTCCAATGGAAATTTTGCTGATATTCGTCTCCCCGTTCCACATGCTAAGACCAGCATGGTCGGCTTCATACTTCTTGTCAACAATGCGATACGTGCGCCCGTTTCGAGCAATCACATAATGGGTGTGACCACCATTGGTTTTCCGACCATTGCGCAAACGTTTACCTTTCGAAACAACCCGTAGTGTCATTTTTCGTCCAAGTTCCGAAGTGTGGACAATAATGTACTTTGTCTGTTTACGCTTGACCTTTTTATAATTCGAATTCAACCGTGAACGGTAATCTACAATGGAACGCTGAAAGCCCAGACGATCTGCCAGGGTATATGCGGCTGAAAATTGCGGTAGATTTAAAATAAAAGCAATACATAAAGAAGCAACCCATATAAATCGTTTATTGTAACAATTTGAAATATCACTCATAAATTCCATCACATTCAATACACTTGCATAAAAAAAATATTTATGAAAAATATAGTGACATGTATTTTTGAGATACGTGTCACTGGCGCATTTGGATATATTCGGGTTTAAATGACGAAAAAATATTCTAGCCGAAGTTGTGACAGGATGTCAACCGCCGCTTTTTCATGAAAAGGAAACATCATGGGTGACCAGCCAAATAAAATCATATGTACCATGGTTCAGGTGAGCAAGTATTACGATAAAAAACCAGTCCTTAAAGACATATCGTTGTCGTATTTTTACGGAGCCAAAATTGGTGTTTTGGGACTCAACGGCTCGGGAAAAAGCTCTCTTTTACGCATCATGGCGGGAAAGGACACGGAATTTAATGGAGAGTTTATTCTGTCCCCGAAACACACCGTAGGATATTTGGAGCAGGAACCTGTTCTTGACGACACCAAAACCGTCAAAGAAACCGTTGAGGAGGCGGTACAGACAACCGTTGAACTCATGAATGAATTCAACCGCATCAACGAAAAGTTCTCCGAGCCCATGTCCGATGATGAGATGGAGCGCCTGATCGAGCGACAGGGAGAGGTCCAGGAAAAACTGGATGCAGCGGATGCGTGGGATTTGGATGCCCGCCTGGAAATGGCCATGGATGCGTTGCGCTGCCCGCCAGGAGATACTTTGGTAAACGTGCTGTCCGGCGGCGAAATACGTCGGGTAGCCCTTTGCCGGCTGTTGCTCCGCAAACCGGACATTCTGCTTTTGGACGAACCCACCAATCATCTGGATGCCGAAACCGTGGCCTGGCTGGAGCATCACCTTCACCAGTACCCGGGGACCGTCATCGCAGTGACCCATGACCGGTATTTTCTCGATAACGTTGCCGGATGGATTCTGGAACTCGATCGGGGTCACGGCATTCCCTGGAAGGGCAATTACTCCTCATGGCTCGAACAAAAAAAGGAGCGTCTCAGACAAGAGGAAAAGGCCGAAAGCCATCGCCAAAAAACGCTTCAACGGGAGCTGGAATGGATCAGGATGACCCCCAAGGCCCGGCAGGTCAAATCCAAAGCTCGAATCAGTGCGTATGAAAAACTGCTGACCCGTGAAAGCGCATCGAGAGCCGGAGATCTTGAAATCTACATACCGCCGGGCCCGCGTCTAGGTGATCTGGTGGTTGAAACCGAAAATGTATCCAAAGGTTACGGCGACCGCCTCCTTGTCGAAAACATGTCATTTTTATTGCCGCCGGGCGGCATTGTCGGTGTGGTGGGACCCAATGGTGCCGGAAAGACCACGCTGTTCAAGATGATAACAGACCAGGAAACACCGGACACGGGCCGTATCCGTATCGGACAAACCGTTCGAATGGCCTACGTGGACCAGAGCCGGGAAAGTCTTGATCCTCAAAAAACCATTTGGGAAGTGATTTCAAATGATGAAGAGGTGATCGAACTCGGAAACATATCCATTAAATCAAGGGCCTACGTGGCCAGGTTCAATTTTACCGGTGCCGATCAGCAAAAAAAGGTCGGCATGCTCTCGGGTGGCGAACGCAACCGCGTTCATCTGGCTTGCATGCTCAAGCAGGGTGCCAACGTCATTCTCCTTGACGAGCCCACCAACGACCTTGACGTAAATACCCTCCGGGCCCTGGAAGAGGCTCTGGAAAATTTTGCCGGATGCGCGGTGGTGATCAGCCACGACCGCTGGTTTTTAGACCGTATAGCAACGCATATCCTGGCCTTTGAGGGAGACAGCCGGACGGTATGGTTCGAGGGAAATTATTCGGAATATGAGACCGACCGCAAAATGCGGCTGGGCGCCGAGGCCGACCGCCCTCACAGGATCAAGTACCGGCAGCTCACCCGGGATTGATGGGTTTACTCGCCGCCGTGTTTTTTTTGATTAAAGGGGGATGAAAGGAAAAATCCAATGAAACGACATCCACTGGCTGGAAAGCCGCCTCCAAAGTCAATGCTGGTCAATATCCCCAGGTTGGTTGCGTCTTACTATACTCTGGAACCATCAGGTTCGGTATCATTTGGAACCTCCGGACACAGGGGCTGTGCCTTTAAAGGCACGTTTAATGAGATGCATATCGCTTCTACCGCACAAGCCATTTGCGAATATCGGGCATCAAAGAGAATCAACGGCCCCCTGTTCCTGGGTTTTGACACCCATGCGCTATCCGAAGCCGCATTCAGGACATCCCTGGAAGTTTTTTCTGCCAACGGAGTCAACGTGGTTATCCATGATAAAGACGAATACACCCCAACGCCGGTCATTTCCTTTCTAATACTGGAATACAACAAGGGAAAAACAAAAGGATTTGCAGACGGCGTGGTGATCACGCCCTCTCACAATCCACCCCAGGACGGCGGATTCAAATACAACCCCCCTCAGGGCGGTCCTGCAGATGTGGATGTCACCGGCTGGGTTCAGGACCGGGCAAACCAGCTCATGAATTCCGATATATCGCATATCACGAGGATGCCCTATGAAAAAGCACTTCAGGCCCATACAACCCACACGCAGGATTTCATTACGCCATTCGTTGACGCGCTGTCTCAGGTCATCGATATGGAGATCATTCAAAAGCAGGGCGTCCGGATCGGTGTGGACCCTATGGGGGGTTCCGGTGTGCATTTCTGGTCACCCATTGCCGAAAAGTACAATCTGAATATTACGATTGTAAACACAGATGTCGACCCGACATTCGGATTTATGACCGTTGATTCGGATGGAGAAATCCGAATGGACTGCTCCTCTCCCTTTGCCATGGCAAACCTGATCGGTATGGCAGACAAATTCGATATCGCCTGGGGAAATGATTCCGACAATGACAGGCATGGCATTGTCTGTCCCAGCGGCCTCATGAACCCGAATCATTACCTGTCCGTCGCCATCTGGTACCTGTTGCGGAATAGGCCAAAATGGGGAAAAGATCTGGCAATAGGCAAGACATTGGTCAGCAGCAGCATGATCGACAAGGTCGTGGCCGGATTAAAAAGAACGCTTTACGAAGTCCCGGTCGGGTTTAAGTGGTTTGTTGACGGCATGCTGGGGGGAGCTGTTGCCTTTGGCGGTGAAGAAAGTGCCGGGGCATCCTTTTTGCGAAAAGACGGTGCCGTGTGGACCACGGACAAAGACGGATTTTGTATGTCGCTACTGGCCGCAGAAATTTTGGCAAAAACAGGAAAAACACCGGATGAAATCTATGCCGACACCTTGATCCCCGAATATGGAGAACCGTATTACAAAAGAGTGGACGGCCCGATTTCCGACGAACAGAAAAAGGTTTTAAAAACCTTGACCCCCGACGCCATCAAAACACCCACATTGGCAGGGTTGCCCATTACGGCGGTAATGACCACCGCTCCGGGAAACAACGCCCCAATCGGCGGGGTCAAAGTGGTGATCGAAGATGGTTCCTGGTTTGCCATCCGGCCGTCAGGTACAGAACCCAAAATGAAGCTTTATATCGAAAGCTTTGGCGAAGAAAAACGCTGGCAGCAAATCCACGATGAAGCATTACCGCTGATATTTGGGGGGAAATAGCTTCTAATTCGTTAAAACCGTTCCGGAAATCCGTGGATTTGAGGTCCTCAAATCTCCGTTGAGAGCCAAAGCCTTCGTCCGGAAAGATCCGGGCAAGGCCAATTTTGCATAGAGCCCTGAATACCGGATCCTTTTTTAGTGACATTTTTTTCCGGTTCGAATCTGATGATTTACCACTTTTTGTAAGATAAAAATTTTCCGTTCATTATAATTTTTACACGATCTCCCTTTGGATCTTTCTCTTTTTCGACATCCATGGTAAAATCGATAGCACTCATTATTCCGTCACCAAATTTTTCGTGTATAACCGTCTTCAGCGGCATTCCGTAAACTTGCATAATTTCATAAAACCGATAGATCAACGGATCCGTCGGAACCACAGGGCCCAATCCCTTTGTAGGGCACTCGGTCAGCGCTTCGGCAACATCAGGGTCAAGTCCCAATGCAGATACGATTTTATCGCTTTCTTCCCGAGAAGCGCTGGCTTGCCTATAAAAAAGGGCCGCAATCCAGACTTCGTTACGTTCCACAACCTTTCCCAAATCAGCAAAACTTAATGATTTCTTTTTCTTGGCAGCCAAAAGCATTTCAGTAATTTTAGTCTGTTCCATAATATACCTCCTGTGTTTATATGTACCAAATCAGAAAAGAAGCCCCTGATGAAACACTGTCTCCTGTCATGGCAGGTGGGTCAAGCTATGCCCAATAACTTGCTATACGTTTCTAACAACTTTATGACAAACGACACGATTTTTTCATTGGTTTCAAGGAACTGGATGCCGGTTCGAAATTTTCCAAAATTCGCTGCATTGCAATAAACGACTTTTCCCTTAATGTTCACCGATTCATCTTCGATATCGATGAACAACCGTATAATATCTTGCCATTCAAACGGGTCATGGGTTTCTATGAGGATTCCTCCCTGGCTGATATTTATAGACTTTCCTCTCCCCTCCTTGGTCTGGTTGCCGCTGTCATCCATACAACGATAAGATATGAGGTTATTTATATTGACTCTCGGATGTTTTCTTTTTTCTACAAATGTCAAGTTTCATCTCCATCCCATTAAGGGGTTTTTCCGTTAAGCATATTGTTGTCAGCCTCTTTGAACAAAAAAAGGCTTTGCCTCAATTGAAATTTTACATATCACCTCTACCAAGTAAAATCACTGAAATTGTATACGGCTCGTCGATTTTCGTATTGACAAGCAGCCCAGTTGTATCTTCCCAAGGCATGTCCATGCTCATAACGATCAACTCGTTGCCACGTATGAGCACTTCGCATGGCTGGTCCAGGGATCCATCGGCCCCGTCTGTATCCGGATTTTTGTGTAATGTTCGAACATTTCCCTTCATATCCACCACGTGAACAGCGTTATTCAGTATATCAGCAACATATATACGATTGTCTTCCTTTCTCCACACGATACCGTCGGCTGATACCATGTCATTACTCCTGGCAAACAGTCTGGTCTCGATCGGCTCACCTTTATCGTCGAAACTTGTCTTATAAATTAACCCGTCTTCAATGATACTGGTATAAAGATTTCCGTTTCCGTCCACGGCCACGCCATCGGCCCCGAACCCGACCCTTCCACTGGAACGAAACACTTCCATCAAATGTCTTTCAGGATTGTTCTCTTCGAAGGGGGGCAATATCAAACAACCGTTTTTCAACTCGTCAATTTTGAAAGCATAGACTCCGCTGAGAAGTTGTGGATTCTTTTCACCCTTTTTAGGGTACTCGAGAAGCGTTTCTGTAACGAATAAGGTATCCCCTTTCCATACCATACCGTTGGCAGCAATGAATCCCTCCACAACAACATCCATGCTAACGGGCATACCGTCTATAACATTGATTCGAAGGAGACGGGATTGCTGATGATTATCCCAAAACATCTGCATGTCAGCAACATAAAGATTACCATCAGGTCCGAAAGCACAGTCCATGGGACCGATCTTCCCTGTATCGGGATGCATGTCTACTTCACCAAATTCATACCATGTGGTCAGTTCGTTGTTCTTATCGATCTTCACCATTTTAGGTGGAGCGGGCGTTTCAATAA
>PKTV01000286.1 GCA_002868985.1 Desulfobacteraceae bacterium
AATTCAGAAATGAGCAATTTTTGTTCTGATCAAGGCCGCACAAGGGTTTGCGGTGAGGCGTACGTCTGTACGCCGCAACCGGAAACCCGCGGAGAACGCTGAGCAGGACAAAGATGGCCATTTATGGATGGACACTAACTAATATAAACTCACCCTATTTATCCAAATTGACCCACTCCCGGGGCAAAACCGTGCCCACCTTGACACAACTCTTCAAATTTCTTATATTTAGCCAGTGCAAGTGTCATTTTTAATTTATTAACAAACAGGTTTCAACAATGATTATAAACGCTTCCAAATGGTGTAAAGCTATTTCGGCCACCGTGTTATTGCTTGTGCTGTCTACCAGCTTATATGCCGCCTCTATGCAAAAAATTGAATCTGCCCTTGAATCGGCACGCAAGGATTTACGTATCAGTATGGCCACCGAGGAACGCATCTCTTTTGAGCTGGAGAAGTTAAAACAATCCGAGCACACATCGCCGGATATCATAAAAGATTATGATACGTACTTAATTCGAGTGCAGGCAATGGTTGCTGAAAACCGAAAGAAAGTGGAAAAATTGGAAGCACTTAGCGCCAAATATAACACCCGAAAAGCAACTTATGGGGCATCATCTTCAGATGATACTTCAGCGATGCTGGACCCTTCCATTCCCGAGGAACAGGTCGTTGATGAAGTGACCGTCTTGGATCGCCAGCTCGACAGTTCCCTGGCCGAGTTCGATGAGATGCTGCTCACGGAATTGGATTTGATCCAGGCAAAATCATCGGAAAAACTGCAGGATCTGGCCGAAGCGGCTGCAGCTGCAGCACAACGCCTGCGTGACAAGGGCATCGAGATAGATAGCGATTCTAAAGCAGAAAGCGCTGATTCCCATCAGGATTCATCCGAAGAACCGGAAGAGGCCAAAAAAGAAACAGGCGCCTTAGACGCCGGAAAGGAAAGTAGCTCTAAAGAAACCAGGGATGACGCTGCATTGTCCACCCAAGGCAAATCCCGGGAAGGAGTGGAAGGTTCCTCTCGTCATCCTAAAAACCGTTACGATCCAAGTAATGACGACATCGTGGCCAGACAGCTTCGCGAAGCGGCAGAAAAAGAATCCGATCCTGAACTTAAAGAAAAGCTCTGGAAAGAATATGAACAATATAAAAAAAATGTTCGCAAATAAAATGGGTGCTAAGATGAAATATAGCGTCCATCATAACTTCATATTATTGACTTTCATTTTAATTTTGTTCACAGGATGTGCCACCTTCAATGCTCAAAAGGTCGGTCCTACGACAATAATGAAAGCCCAGGAAGAAATCATTGAAGACCAACTGCTCGATGTCGGCATTCTGGTTTTTGAATCCGACAAATTTACAGAAGAGCAAGCCAAAGAAGAACATACCAGCCAGGAAATCAGAAAAGCAGAACATCATTTCATGCCGTATCATTTGAAAAATACCTTACAGCAAAGCAGCTACTGGGGCGCAGTGCGTGTCCTTCCAGGTCAAACGGAAAGTATCGACGTTCTGCTCAAAGGTAAAATTCTTGAATCCAACGGAGAGCAGTTGATACTTCAAATCGATGTGATGGATGCGACCCGGAAAACCTGGTTCAGCAAAAAATATAAATCCGAAGCCTCCCTGGCATTCTATTCGGGAAATCGAGCCGGAGAAAAAGATGTGTATCAGGATCTATACAATACCATCTCCAATGATATCGCCACTTATCTCATGAAGTTGCCCCCTGAAGAGATCAAGAACATCCGTACCGTCTCGAAATTAAAATTTGCACAAGACTTTGCGCCGGCCGTCTACGATGGATATCTGACAGAAGATAAAAAAAATCTCATCACCGTTAATCGACTGCCTGCCGATGAGGACACCATAATGACCCGTCTGCTAAAGATACGGGAGCGGGAATACATGTATGTGGACACCTTGAATGAGTACTATCAAGAGTATTATGCAAACATGTGGCCTTCCTATGAGAACTGGCGCGAGCTCAACTATGAAGAAATTAAGGCCATCAAGAAAATTGAACGTAGCGCCTTAAACCAAAAGTTGATAGGTGCGCTCCTGGTAGCAGGTGCGATTGCCCTGAATGCGGGAGAAGTCAAAAACACCGGCGCACTTCAGATGGGTATGATTTTAATCGGCGGTCAGGTGATCGTCAACGGGTTTAATGTTACCAAAGAAGCTGAAATCCACTCGGCAGCAATCAAGGAGCTGAGCGAATCGTTTGGCAGTGAGATGCAACCTATTGTCATGGAATTCGAAGGCAAGCAGTATGAGCTGACCGGATCGGCTGAAGAACAATTTAAACACTGGCGTGAATTGCTGCGACAGATATATATCACAGAAACCGGCTTTGATCTGGATATCTCATTGGAAGATAACGAAAAAACAACATCCGAAGACCCTGAATAAAATCGAGCATCAAATTCAATTATGCCATCCGACACACCCACTCAACCTCCTAAAGGTAAACAGACTTCAGATTTTGGCGTGGAAATCATCACGCCCCTTGAGGTGCGCAAAAAAAGTGACCCGCCCGACCCAAAGCGTTCTTTTCGAATAATCTCTGTCACCATTATGTTGTTTTTCGTAATTCTTGCCTCAATAGTTGCAGTCGGTTTTCTTCTTATTCGCCATTTATCGAGACATCCGGTGAATCTGGCTAAAGACATGGAGCATACAGAATCATCGGAAACCGGGATTTTAAAAAAACAGGGCCGGACCGGCACCACGACAGAACCGGTTTTCTCTCCCTTAGCGCAACAACCAGAAGTTGAACCGTCAATCAAATCTGTTCAAACCGTCGACACTGCCAAACTTGAACTGGAAAAAGAAACGGCAGACAAACAATTGGCAACGTTATTGAAACTTAAAAAAGAGATCGATGATAAAGAGGGTTACGTGTGGGGCGGCAAAGAATATGAAGCCATGACATCCCTTGGCCAGGAAGGAGACCGGCTGCTTATAGATCGTTCCTTTGCTTTAGCAGCTATAAAATATGAACAAGCCGCCAATAAAGCAAAAGCGTTGATCGAAAACTCCGGGACGGTGTTTCAAAAACTGGTGGAAGAAGGTCAGAAGGCTCTTGAAATTGGTGACAGCGTCATTGCCCAACAAAAATTTTCTACCGCGTTAAAGATTCAACCGTCCGATGAATCCGCCCAACGGAATTTAGAACGGGCTGAAAAGCTTGATGAAGTTAAACGCCTGATAACATTAGGAAAAAATTATGAGGGAAATAATCGGTTTGCCTTTGCACATGCCGATTACCAGAGAGCGTTACAATTGGACCCTGAATCCGGGGAAGCTCAAAACGGCTTAAACCGGATGAAAGAAAAAATCGTCGACGAACAATTTCAGAAACTCATTTCGGACGGGCTGACGGCATATCACAATGGCCATTATCAGCTCGCCAGAGCAACGCTTTTAAAGGCAAAATCGTTCCGACCCCGATCACGTGAAGTAAAAAGCGCTTTATTGCAAGTTGACGAGGCCATCCGGTTAGATAAAATTGAAAAACTGCACCAAAAAGCAACGTCTGCCGAACAGGCTGAAAATTGGGAACAGGCCCTTAAATCTTATCTGGCAGTTCTTAAAATTGATCCTGATATCAGTTTTGCCGTCCAGGGTAAAAGACGCGCTTTGGAACACATTCGGGTTGCCAAACGGATGGGATTTTTTATTGAAAAACCCAACGTCATGGAATCGGACCAGCAGCTTGAAAATGCGATACGTTTGATTGAAAAGGCCGAAAAACTGGAACAAAAAAGTCCGCATTTTACCGCCCGATTAAACGAGCTAAAAACCCTGGTGGCTCTCGCAAAAACTCCGGTTAAAGTAATGATCGAGTCCGATAACCTTACGGAAATCGCCGTTTATAAAGTCGGAAAACTCGGCAAATTTACCACACGCGAATTATCGCTAAGACCCGGCACGTATACAGTGGTCGGGGCACGCAACGGATACCAGGATGTCCGGCTGAAAATCACCGTGAAACCCGGCCAGAAATCGTTGCGCGTATCCATAATTTGTAACATTAAGGTGTGATTTTGACAGACATACCAACAAAAATCGAGCCCATATCCTTTCGGTCCAAGCCGCCATCCAAAAGACCCAAGCCGATTAGTATTTTTAAATGGGGGGTCGGCGTTCTTATTGGAATCATCCTGATTTTTCTTTGTATCTCGACCTGGTTTGTCTTCACCGCCCGGCAAGTCGTGATAGACATCGAGCCGATTCCGGAACGTATCGTGTTTTCAGGGGGTATCCTGACGCCAAAAATCGGTAACTATTACTTGATGCGTCCCGGAAAATACACGCTGGAGGCTCTCAAAGAATGTTTTTTACCCCTTGACCATACATTTTATGTCAGCGATGAAAAACACCAAAACCTGCGTTTAGAAATGCAAAAACGTCCCGGTCGCCTGATGATCCGCACATATGATTCAGGTGATACAGAAAGCAACATTTTAGGGGCACAAGTATATGTCGATGGTACTGTGGTCGGAAACGCCCCTATAGAGAATCTCGAAATACTGCCGGGTCTGCACAACATTGAAATTCGTGCCGAGAATTATCAGAACTTTCAGACCGATGTTAACGTACACGGTTGTGATAAATTTCAGGAGGTTAACCTGGCGCTGCTTCCGGGTTGGTCGGATATCACCGTCAGCTCCGTGCCTTTGGATGCAAATGTTTTGATCGACGGGAAACCCTTTGGGAAAACCCCTTTACACACTCAACTGTCGCCTGGATCTTATCTTCTTGAAATCAGCGCCGATCGTTTTAAAACATGGAAACACCGACTGAATGTAAAACCGAATGAACCTCAGGAAATAAGCGATGTTAGGCTTCAGCCGGCAGACGGCAAATTGACGATCAACACCAAACCTGACGGAGCCAATATCATCATTGACGGGACTTTTGTCGGTCAGACACCCCTGACACGCGATATTTCTCCGGACAAACATCATGTTGTTCAAATTTCAAAGGCCGGTTATGAAAAAACAAACCGTGACGTACAAGTTGCATCGGCTGCATCAAAAACGCTCAATGTGAATTTAAAACCCAGACGAGGCATCGTCCGCCTATCGGTTGAACCGCCTGACACCGAACTCATCATAGACGGCAAATCATGGGGTGTTGTTCCGAAAAAATTAAATCTGATCGCCGTGGAACACAAACTGGAATTCAATAAAAAAGGCTTTCATCCTTATCGAATCCACATCACACCCCAGCCTGGATTTCCAAAACAATTGAAAGTTGCACTTAAGAAAAAGGGGACGTCCAAAGAAACTGAACCATTGGTGATTACAGCCAAGACAGGCTACAGATTGAAATTAATTAAGACCGGGGCCTACACCATGGGATCTTCACGCAGAGAACAGGGTCACAGATCCAATGAGACCCTTAGAAAGATTATACTAAAACGACCATTTTACATGGGCCTTAAAGAAGTATCCAACCAGGCATTCAAGGAATTTATGGCGAAACACAATTCAGGCTTTGTTAAATCACATAGTCTCAACAATGCTGCTCAGCCCGCGGTTCGAGTTACTTGGGAACAGGCTGCCCGGTTCTGCAACTGGCTCAGCGCCAAAGCGTCACTGCCACCGGCTTATGTTCAAAAAGGAAACACGTTGATTGCCGTCGAGCCGTTAAACACCGGTTACAGGCTGCCCACCGAAGCAGAGTGGGAGTACTGTGCCCGGTTTCTCGGCAAACAAGCATTTTCGAAATATCCATGGGGAAACAAATTTCCTCCTGTTCAGTTGTCCGGGAATTATTCCGACCAATCTGCAAAAAACTTGCTTCCAAACGTTCTCGAAGGTTACAATGACGGGTATGTAACAACAGCGCCGCCGGCAAAATTTAAATCCAATTTCCTGGGCCTGTATGATATGGGCGGCAACGTGGCAGAATGGTGTCACGATTTTTATTCAATTTACAGTTATGATCCCGAAAAAACATATGTGGACCCAACCGGACCCAAAAACGGCAAACACCATGTGATCAGAGGGTCCGGCTGGAAACATGGAACCATCAACACCTTGAGGCTGGCCTATCGCAGTTACGGTGATGACAAACGTGAGGATGTCGGTTTTCGGGTTTGCAGATATCTGAAATGACCATGGCAAACAGATTTTTCATAGCAATGGCCTTATGGGGGACATGTCTTTTTGGAACGACATGGGCAGGAACTGTGCCGACAGGATTCTTGTGTGAATTAAACGTACCGCCCGGACAACATTCAGAATCAACCTATTTTGTCCAAAATGACCCAAAGAAACCATCGGACAACGCTTCTGCCAATGATGCCTCAAAAACCCATAAAGATACAATCAAACCAAAGACGTTGACACAAGATAAAAATGCTCCCAAAAAAACAAAACCAATGAAACCGTTCGTTCCTTCAGAAACGATTCCGGTGGATCAGGGGGTGGATTTTCCCTACGACATCTGATACCTCAACTGAGCGTAAACAAAATGATAACAAATATAAAAAGAATCAACATCGAGAATTCACTATGAAAAAAACATTGCCGATATCCATGGAGTTTATTTACCAGCTTTTCGCTCTGATTCTAATTATCATTTTTGTTCATGCCGCTTATGTCGGCATCATTCGTCCCAATGCCGACGCCATTCTGGCCCGTCAGGCTGAGATGCTTCAAAAAGATAAGACGAAAACCACCGAACGATCTGCCTATGTGTTGATTCGCGATTACGAACAGGAAGCGTGTTTTGTTCTCATGTTTTGGGCGCTGGCCATCATGGCGTTTAAGGCCGTTACCACCATAAGACACCGTTCGTTGTTACAACAGGACTTGATTCCTTTGGCCGAAGGGGTTCGTATATTGCCTGAAGATACCCGGGAACTGTCCCGGGCAATTCAAGCGCTAACGACGTATCAACAAAACGGATTGCTTCCCCGAGCATTGCTGGCCGGTTTGCAAAGATTCAGTTCAACACGAAACATTCAGGATGTCGCGGATGCCACCCATGCCTACTGTTCGGTCGAAGGTGAACGATTGGAATCTGAATTGTCTATGATTAGATATATCGCCTGGGCCATCCCTTCCATCGGATTTATCGGCACGGTACGAGGCATTGGAGATGCGCTTGGGCTGGCGCACCAGGCCATTGAAGGAGAAATTTTCGGTGTTACCCGCAGCTTGGGAGTAGCGTTTAACTCAACTTTGATTGCGCTTCTTATCAGCATTGTTCTCATGTTTATGCTGCACCAGCTGCAGCTGCTTCAGGAAAGATATGTCTTGGAAACAGAAGCATATTGCGAAGAGAGATTGACCAGGCACTTGCATACACCATCAGTGTCCATCCAGAAATAGCATCTTTCGAAACGATACGGTGTTCTCCTCTTTTTGCGATCCTCGACATAGTAAAACTAAGACTGTCGAAGATCCCGTAGTCTTTTCGGGATGGTCTCAAGAGAACTCCGGCCTTGTCTCGAATCAAAATCTACCATTTCTGGATGGACACTAAATTTATTAAAAAATCCATTTGACGGGGTACATAAATGACACTTCTCGGGCTTGAACTCAGCGATGCCGGAATCCTGGTTGCCGGCGACAATCCAGTAAGATTGCTAACTGTTGACGGGCAGGAACAAGAAAGCCCGGGGTTCGCCATCCCGGAAAAAGAGCGTCTGCTCGTCGGGAAACCGGCATCAGACAAAGCTCACCTCTTTCCACTTCAGGTCATCAGCAGATTCTGGGATCAATTGAATACCGAACCTTTAAAACAAAAGAACCGGCATGCGCAAAATCATGCTGAAATCGCATACGCCCATCTATTTCACGTCTGGGAAATCGTTAAACAGTACGGAGATGAGATGATCATCGCCGTACCCGACTTTTACAGCAAAGAGCAGCTGGGACTTATTCTGGGTATGGCCAAGGAGCTTTCAATACCCGTTAAAGGTTTTGTATCCCTGCCCATAGCCGCATCATATCACGCTGATCCAAATGCAATGCTTTTGCACCTGGACATCCATTTGCACCGATTTGAAATCACTCATCTTCATCAGGGCGAACATCTAACATCGAAGAACTCAACGACATTCGAGGAAATCAGTCTGGAACAGCTATACCGGAGCTGGGTGGAAACCATCGCCGAAGAATTTGTGCATGCCACAAGATTCGACCCCCTTCATCAGGCCGCAACGGAACAGGAACTTTATAACCGCCTGACCACTGCCCTTGATATTTTTAAAACCCAATCCTCCTTTTTATTTGAACTATCACACGGAAAAGATCGCTACCGTATTAATCTTCTCCGTGATGTATTGTTTCAAAAGATCGAAAAGATATATGATGATATTTGCCGCTTCATTGAAAAAATGCGGGGTGACCATGGTAAAAACAATGTCTTGACCGTCCTTCAGACAACTCATCGAGTCGCCGGTCTGCCGGGATTAAAGGATAAACTTTTAGAAATAGAAAACTGCAAAATCATTGAACTCGAACCCGGAGCCGGTGCTCTGGGAGTTTTAAAGCTCTGGGACCAGTTGACCGATAAGCACTTGGGAAATGGGACATCTTTTTTTACCAGCCGTCCCTGGCAGCAGACAGAATCTAAAATTCCCCATACCATACGTCCCTCACATCTACTCTATCGTGATGTGGCCTATCCCATCTCCGAAAAACCTCTTATCATCGGCTACGATCAACATCCTTTTGGAAAAGGCATTCGTGTTGAAGCGAAATCATCCGATGTTTCCAAAAAGCATTGTACGGTTCAGCGCGAAGATGACCGTATTGTCCTAACGGACTACAGCAGTCAGGGAACATTTGTAGATAATCGACAGGTCAAAAATAGTGTTATACTGGAACTCGGCCAAGTCGTTCGCCTTGGGACGTCCCAAGAAACCATAAGACTCATTGCCTGTTTGGACGCCGATGAAACGTAGAAAATTAAATGTATTCAGCTTATCTTTCATTGACTGCATCTGCTGCGGATTAGGGGCTATTATTCTTTTATTTGTCGTGGTAAACGCCAAAAGCGCTCATCGACGGGATGCCGTGACGTCGGATTTGCGTGCCCAAGTGAACAGAATAGAACAGCAGCTTTTGGACGGTAAAAAAAACCTGGTTGAGTCTCGCAACATCCTTTCTGAAATTGATGCCGATCTGGTGACCACACAGGGGCGATCCCGTGAAATTATAAAAATACTCAATAAAAAAAAGGTTGAACTGGCGGACAGGGACAAGGACACCCTGGCCAGCAAAACACACATCAATAAGTTAAAAACTGATTTAAGGTCTCTTGAAGAGGAACTTCGGCGGTTGAAAGCCGGGGCCAAAACACAGGATGACCTGGGTTCCAGGTTGCGCCCGTTTCCAGGGCAGGGAGATCGCCAATATCTTACGGATTTAAAAATGGGGGGAAAGCGAATCTTTATTCTCCTGGACGCCTCTGCCAGTATGCTGGATGAAACCGTTGTCGGGATTATTCGCCGGCGTAATTTAAAAAATGATCAGAAAAAAAGCGCTCCCAAGTGGCGACAGGCGGTAAAAACCATGAATTGGCTGATCACCCAGCTTCCTTCAACCAGTCAATTTCAAATATACATCTTTAACGAAACCGCACGCCCCTTGCTTGAACATTCAAAAGGAACCTGGCTGGATGCCGGCGCCATAGATCCATTGAATCTTTCGGCAGAAAGTTTGAACCGGCTGGTTCCGGAAAAAGGAACCAGTCTCTTGAACGCGATCAAATCGATAAACGAGATGAAACCGACTCCGGACAACATATTTTTACTGACCGATGGGTTGCCGACCATGGGAAGCAGCAAGCCATGGCGAACAAGGGTTTCCAGTAAAAAACGGGTGAGTCTGTTTAACGAAGCAATTCCGCAACTGCCCAAAAGAGTGCCGGTAAACATCATACTTTATCCCATGGAGGGAGATCCCATGGCTGCTGACGCCTATTGGCGTCTGGCCAATAAAACCAAGGGATCATTTTTCTG
>PKTV01000354.1 GCA_002868985.1 Desulfobacteraceae bacterium
ATTTCAAAATACTGGGTCTTTTTGGTGGTTTTTGCCTCGGGCTGGTTGAAGGTGTAGACCATAGATGTTCCATCCAGCGGCTGCTGCTCCACGCCATTTACCACCTTGGGCGGTGTGATATCCAGGATGTCATAGATCGTGGCCGCAATATCATTGACATGATGGAACTGAGAACGGACTTTGCCGTCATGTTTGATTTTTTTCGGCCAGGAGATGACCAGCGGTGTCCGGGTCCCGCCGAAGTGCGCGGCGACCAGTTTGGTGCTTTGAAACGGTGCCGATCCCGAAAAGGCCCAGCCATGGTGATACATGATGTCCAGCTTCGGCCCGCCCAGCACGTCCATTCCACCATAATTTTTGTTGAGTACATCCATTTGTTGTTCGATGGTGGAGGGCATCCCATTCTGGGCCAGCAATTCACTGATTGTCCCGTTCATGCCTTCAGCCGATGGGCCGTTGTCGGAGAGTATGTAGAGAATCAGGGTATTGTCCAGCAATCCCTGTTGTTCGAGTTCATCGACGATCTTGCCGTATTGTACATCCGTGTGCTCCAGGAACCCGGCATAAATTTCCATTAACCGGGTTTGAAATTCACGTTGTGATTTTGGAACGTCGTCCCATTTTTGCATGCTTTTTTGCAACGGATTGAGAACGGCATCCTTGGGAATCCATCCCATTGCCTTTTGTTTTTCAAAGGTCATCTTCCTCAGCGCTTCCCAACCTTCATCGAATTTCCCGTCATATTTATCCGCCCACTCTTTGAAGATATGGTGAGGTCCATGGACTGCGCCTGGCGTAAAATACAGAAAAAACGGTGTGCCGGGATTGATGGTGTTGCTGGTTCGCATCCACTGGATGGCTTTTTCCGCCATATCCTCGGTCAGATGATACTTGGGATCGTGGGGCACCTCGATGGGATTGGTGTTCTCGAACAGCATGGGTTCGTACTGAGAGGTTTCACCGGCTATAAAGCCGTAGAAGTAATCAAACCCGAGACCCGTGGGAAAGCGGTCAAAAGGCCCCAACTGGGTAAGATCCGTCACCGGTGTATTGTGCCATTTGCCAAACGCGGCGGTATTATACCCATAATACGACAGCACCTGGGCAAACGTGGCCGTTGATTTTGGTATCTTCCCCACATAACCGTCCCAGTCCGACGCAAGCTCGGCAATCTGGCCGGCACCTACCCGGTGATGGTTGCGCCCGGTCAGCAGCGCGGCCCGGGTGGGGGAACACATGGCGGTGGTGTGAAACGCGTTGTAGCTGATGCCTGATTTTGCAAGGCGATCCAGCGTTGGCGTATGGATGGGGCCGCCAAAGGTGCTTGGATTTGAAAAACCCGCATCATCGGTCATGAAAATGACGATGTTAGGGGCATCCTTCGGCAAGCGGTTAGGTGTTTTCCGCCACTGGTGTTTGGAGTCCTTCAGGGTTTTGCCGGTCACACTGGCTGACGGCGGTTCAGGAAAGGGTAAACTGTCCTGGGCAGCGGTCATCCCAGTGAAAAAGAATATTATTGCTATCACTGTGATCAGCAATATCCCTTCTCGTTTCATGGCGTTACCTCCTTTTATAGTATATTGTGTTAAACAGCTTCTTATCAATTTTCATGCAAGATACGGGCTATAATATGGCCTGCTGTGCCCCATTTTCTTCATTCCTGCAGTCAGTTTGCCAACCCTCGATAGGCTTTGATCCGATGATCCATTTCCGGGTGATCATTCACCGTCTTTCTGAAAAGAGACCCGTCGTCTGCCATGAATATTTTTTTAGCGATACCCCCGAGTTGAAAGAACAGCACGTACCAGCCCTTTTTTCAACCAGATGGGGATTAATCCCCTTGCTCACAAGCGTTCAAAAGAGTTTGGGCAGCACAAAAGTGGCCTGGAGGCGAAAGCGAAACCCTTCAGGGCCTGTTTCGGGTGATTCCGCCCAGTAGCCGACCCCGGCCTGCAGGCTGACAGGCAGTCTGCCCCATCTGACCAACTTGGTAACGGCGGCATTGATGGGTACAGACCACTTCTCCGTCTTCCAGTTGTAAGTACTCTCGGATTGCACCGATACGGTCCAAGCGCTCGGCCATGTGTACGCCGCAAATGGCTGTACAAAGGTATTGCTGATGTCCTGGCGATCGCTGTCTCCGGCATAGGACCAAACGTGGTTAGCGAGCATGCCAAGGGTCCATTTCCCACGCATTGTCAGGGCAACCATGGCTGGCCCAGCTCCCCACTTTTTGGCGCCAAGTAATGAATCCGTCGCCGTCGGCAGGAGCAAAACCGGCCCAATGCCCCAGATTATACCGCCGTAAGTGGGTTTCCTGGGTGAAAAAAACAGGCTCAAATTGATGTCGCCCAGGCCGAACTGGGACCCCGCACCCGGAAAGATGTCATCCTGGTCAATCACCGGAACGATGGTTCGTGAAATCAGGTTCCAGTCATCAGACAAGGTGAATGGGATTACCGGTTGGATGTTTGTTTGCAGCTTCCAACCGTCGTCCAACGGCCCGATGTTGCGGTCGTAGGTCATCTGAATCGGGATCGACATCAGATCGGCGATCGGATTCGACAATTCCTGGGCAAGTTCTGCGTCTCCACCTTGCTGGGCTCCTGACATTCCCTCAGCTTGGACAGGCTTGACCGGTGAAAAAAAAGCCAGAGACAAACAGAGTGCTGAAATCAACAGTATTTCTTTTTTCATTTAGATCGTTCCTTCTTTAATGCAGAGCCTCACATTCCGAAATCGTATGTATTCATTATTCAATTAAAACCGCCAGGACAACCCCAGCGTTAGGCCATCCTGGGCAACATCATACAGAAAGTCATCCTTCTCGTAGTCGACATCCAGATAACGGTATCCCACTGTCGTGGAAAATCCTTTGCTCCACTGATAACCCAGGTTGACATTAGCGTCCCAAAAAAAGTCGGAGCCTGCGCCAAATCCGCCGAGGGCAAGGCCGCCGCTGATAAAAAACTTTGAATTCCCAAGCGCTGATAGACCTTTCAGGCCGATCAAAGGATCAAACCAGTCCTCGCTGTTGGATACGCTTCTCTCCGGCAAAAGGCCGGCTTTAAGGGTCAAGTCCATATCGACGGACCAATACCGAACCCCTGCGATGACATCCAGAAACCGGTTTTGATGTTCTGCCAGGCGGTATAATCCGGCAATTGATACCATCCAGGATTTTGTTTGCGTATCTACCGCAGAATAAAGAATTCCATAGGGTACCGGATCTTCCATTTCGATATCGGTGTACACAATGTCCATAAACAGACCGTAACGCCCTTTGCGCGCCTCTCCGACCAGCATACCTGCTAAATTGATATTCCCCCAAATATCGTCGTAAAAGTCGACATCGACATCTGCCGGCGGCAAACCCGGCAACGTCGCCACGGTTCCATTTTGGCCCGACAGCCAGGCATAAGGGGCCAGTTGGAATTCCCATTGATCGCTACTGGACGGATCCGCACTGGCAGAAAAAGGAAGTATCTGGAAGAAAAGTAAGCTACAAAACAATAATATTGAAAATCTATGTGTGTTATTTGTCATATTCACCTCACATTTATTTTATGAAACGTTTCATTTTTGCCTTTGTGAAAATTTACATAGATAATAGTTTATAACTCCATGTTTTCGACATTTCTTAATCTGCAAAAAATCTCCAAAAAAAGTTCGGTGAAACGAATCTTTATTGTCTGAATTCATTCAATTTTTCCAAAATTTCAGTTTAGAGTTCTTTCAGAATTGACTGATATTCGCTTACCCGTAAGGGCGCTTGTTCCGAATCTGAATTATCAACCGGCTCAGGACGAGGATTCGATACACCGCAGGCTGAGATATCAGATCGCCTGTGCTGGAGTCAGCTTGGCTATGGCACCCTCTACCTGCTCGCTCATGCCATTTTGCCGGAAATTCAAATTAATCATACCCCGCCTCTTCTTGTGCTTCAATCAAGTCCAGCAATGATTGTTGATTAAAAGGTTTTTGTAGAAAACCCACTGCCCCTCGTTGGAAAGCCGTGTCCCGTGAGCCAGCCTCGGTGTGGCCGGTGATAACAATAACCGGCATGCTGTAGCGCAGTTCCTGCATTTTATCTATTAACCAAAACCCATCCCACTCAGGCATGTGAATATCCACGACGGCAATTCCTTTCTGGTCGAAAGGAACGGAATCTAGGAAAGCTCTGGCTGACCCAAAACATTCTGCAGCGAACCCTATGGCGTTTAGTAACCGCTTGAGTGACCTGCCGAAAGACTTATCGTCATCGACGATAAAGATGTGTGTCGGAGAAGCGAACATACTTTATTCATTTGCACAAAAGAATGAGGCTTGTCTATTGGATATTTGTCTAATACCCAAAAAGTTCCACATGGGGCCGAATTATAAAAATATTGAAATATATCATATAGTTGGACGATCCCAATGCGGCTTTACAGGTGAGGCAACTTTTTTCCTTGCATTAAAAATGTTAGAATACTGCGAAGGGATTGACAGACTGCCGAAGATGAGGACTGCATGGAGATGATCAGGCTGCCGGAGAGATATCGGCCTTTTCTGCTAAACGGACAAGCTCTGCTACGGACGAAGCCCTGGTTTTTTGCATGATGCGGCTGCGGTGAACGATAACGGTTTTCTCGGTAATGCCTAAATCATAGGCGATCTGTTTATTGAGCCTGCCGGTGATAACCCAGCGCAGGACCTCCTTTTCCCGAGGAGTCAACGTATCAATCAACGCCTTGATCTCTTTCTTTTCGAAATCCTCCTGCACAATGTGAGCATCGCGCTCATGCGCCTTAACGATGGCGCTGAGGATATCCTTAGTTTTAAAAGGCTTGGGCAGGAAATCGACCGCCCCGTCTTTCATGGCCTGGACGCTCATCGGGATGGTGCCATGCCCGGTCATGAAAATAATAGGAAGACGAATGCCTTTTTCTATGAGTTTTTGCTGAAGGCGAAGGCCGTCGATATCAGGCAGTTGCACATCCAAAAGAAGACACCCGGGATGCCGAATAGAGGCTTGCCCCAAGAAAGAATTCGCGGATTCACAGGCAACGACCTCATATCCCGAAGCAAGGATCAACCGCTCCATGCTTTTCCGGAATGACGGGTCATCTTCAACAATATAGACTATCCCTTTGGGAGCGCTCATTCGGATTCTCCTCCTTTCACTTTTAAGGAGAAGGAAAAAGTTGCGCCAGCGTCCGGGTTATTCTCCACCCAAATCCGTCCGCCATGTTCCTCGATGATCGACCGGCAAATACGAAGCCCTATCCCCAAGCCATCCTTTTTCGTGGTAAAGAACGGTTCAAACAGTTTATCTTTATTTGCCTCATCGATGCCTGTTCCTGAATCGCTGACGCTCACAATGATCATGTCTGGGGATTGCATGGTTGACCGGATTTTTAATTTCTTTGAGAAACTTTCCCCCATGGCTTCATTGGCATTGTTTATTAAATTCATGAGGACCTGTTGAAGCTGGACCCGGTCCGCTCTGATGTGTACAAAGTCCGTCTGCAAATCCAATAAAATTGAAATCTTTTCTAAATTGAAAACGTTCCGATATAACTCAACAACTTCCTCTATCAAGAGGTTTAAATTCCATTGTTCAAATTTCGTCTGCTCTTTTTTTACTATTGCCCGGATTTTTCGTATGACTTCACCCGCATGCATTGCGTCAGTGATAATATCCGCTAAAATATCCCCAAACTCCGTATCCCCTCCCTTAGGCTTAGAGATTAATATTTGAGCGGTCGAGGCATTATTCAAGATCGCGCCCAACGATTGATTCAACTCATGCGCCAGCGCCGAGGAGAGCAGGCCCATCGAGGACACACGCTGAACGTGCGCCAGCTCATTACGCAACTGGATTCTCTCGCTGGCAGCCTCTTTGCGCGCGGTGATGTCCTCAATGATGGTTACAAGCCAATCCGGCTCTCCGGATTCTTTTCGAACGAGGGAAGCGGTCAATCTGGCCCAGACCAGACCGCCGTCTTTGCGAACGTATCGCTTCTCCAGGACGTAAGTCCTGATTTCCCCGCGCAGCAAGCGGTTTATCTGTTTGGCATCGGCATCCAAATCGTCCGAGTGGGTGATGTCCCGGTCGGTAAATTCCAGCAACTCCGCCGGCGAATATCCGACAATGTCGCAGAATTTCGGATTGATCCGCAGGAACCGGCCCTCGGTTGAAACGTGGGCAACACCGACGGTGGCCTGTTCGAACGTGGCACGAAAGCGGGCCTCGCTCTCCCGCAGCGCTTCCTCACTTTGCTTGCGATCAGTGATATCCCGGGCGGCCGCATAGATCAGGTTTCCGCCTGGAACTGAAGTCCAATCCAGCCAGCGATACGTCCCGTCTTTGCAGCGGTAACGGTTTTCAAAATTGATCACTTTATGCTGTAATAGCTGAATGGAAACAGCCTCCTGAGTCCTCAGCAAATCGTCAGGGTGGATGAAGTCGAAGAACGGCCGGGCCATGAGTTCATCGTGGGTATAACCAAGGATCGTTTCTGCGGCAGCGTTCAATCGCAGGAAATAGCCGTCAGTGTTGGCAATACACAATAAGTCGAGGGAGACATTGAAGAATTGATCCAGTTCTTCGGTTTTTTGGTGCAACGACGCTTCGGCCCTTATCTTGCGGTATCTCTGAAACAACAACCCAATGACCAGTAATGTCTGGGCCAGGAACGCGGCGATGCCTCCGATTACAAGTCCTTTATACTGCTCCCACAAAGTGGGAACCTGATTTACGAGCACGCTCCCCTTGGGGAGTATGTTCTCGTTCACCCCCCACCGCTTGAGCTGTTGCCAGTCAAACATATATGTTTTGCTCGTGGGGAGGGTCGTAACTGGCTTTGTCAGAACTATTTTCCCGTTAAGAATGTCGAGCACCACTTTTGCTGCGTAAGTGCCTTCGGCCTCGAAGCTCAACAGCGAGCCACCGATGGGGCCATTGCCGATCAGGGTGTCCCAGAGGCAAAAAACCGGAGCATTGGCGGCTTTGGCGACCATTTTCCCGATATCCCGGGGGATAAAAGTGCGGCCGGTCTTGTCTGAGAAGACGTTACAATAGATGACGGTTGACTGGGGTGGGAGGCTCGCAACCGATTGCAGGATTTCCTCGACGGAACGATCGCTCGTTAAGTCGAATTCCAGTTTGTTGCGCCAGGGCTCAAAATCACGCTTAGCCTGATGTTCAAGTCTTTGCTCCGCAGTCCCCGTTACGAAGACGATTCTCCGGGTTTGGGGGAACATCTTCAAGGCCATTTCGAGGGTTCCCTTCATGTCCAGGCTTTGTGGCCGTATCAAAATGCGGCGCCCTGTGTTCTTCGCTTCGATCAACTCAGGCCTAACAACTAAATAGGAAAACACAGGGACATCGGGAAAGAGTCCCTTGCCCTCGTCCAAGAGAAAATTAAGGGCCTCCGTGTGCACGGCAACAATCAAGTCGGGGGTGCTCTTGGCATATTTATAGCGGAGTGAATCGGCGAGTCTTTGCCGATATTCTGCACTGTGGTTGCGTTGCAGGTCGAGATATTCAAGGAACAGATCGTTGAGGTTTATCCCGCCCGCTGTCATTACGGAAAGAAAGGCGGGGGTCGCTTTTTGATACGCTGGCAATCCGTCTCCATAGGTATACAGAAGCACGACACGCTTGGGGGCGGGAGCGGACGAAACCTGCGGTTCTGCCTGGGCATGGGCCGGAGCGCTGACGTGCCAAGTCACAAGTAATGTCAAAAACAGGCAAACCTGTCCAAATGTTACAAATTTAATCCTTCTGTTGAGAATGCCATGCTTATTTTGTTCCATCAGTTCACCGCCTCGTGCCAACAAGGAAGATACAAACCCTCGTTCAGCACATAGCCCAATTCGAGCATCTCCGGGCATCAAAGTATTCGGGAGAAGTGGACTGATGAAACCTGAACCTCCCCGCCTCCCTGTTTTCTTAACTGGACGAACCGATCATAATCCTAAATGAATGTAAACTCAAGGGTTCTTTAATGCGTATGCTTTTCCTTTGGGGCAGACAATCGTAATAAATTGCTTTTCTTTCCTTTCTTAATCAAATCTTCTCTCAACTTTTCAAAGGTCTTCCTGCGATCCTTTTCTTTATGGAGTTCATTCTCAAATTTAATGATCCTCTGATTTATCCTCATCGGGCTCCGAACCGGGAGCCTCGCGCTTCAGGGCATAGAACTTCAATATAAACAAGATGGTCAAAAAAGGAAAATCACCTCTTGAACCCAACGCCGAACAAAATGCCGCTCGGATCGCTGAAAAGGTCCAACAGCAACTCCAGAGGATTCTTGCGAGTCCGGAATTCCACGCCACTGACCGACAGGGAGAATTTCTGCAATTTGTGGTCGCTGAAACCATTGCCGGAAGGTTGGAGGAAATAAAAGGTTACACGATAGCCACCCGGGTGTTCGGCAGGAAAGAGGGCTTTGATCAGACGTCCGATCCTATTGTCAGCATCCATGCCAACAAACTTCGCTGGGCTCCTGAACGATATTATCTAACCGCGGGTAGAAATGACCCTATACGCATCGATATCTCCAAGAGATCTTAAGTGCCGACTTTCATTGAGCAAACTGGAGTTCGGACCGCCTGCAGCGAAGAAAATCCCTTATCCCTCATTGAGGGTTCATGGTCTATGATGGTGGTTTGGTCGTTTCAAAACCTGACAGGGAATCCGCATCTCGATTATATGACGATCGGTTTTATAACCGAGCTTGTCATGGAGATCACTCGATATCAAGACGTCCGTGTACTGATGTACGGTCTTGAAACACAGGAAAGGCCGGGTTTTAATTGAGCATTACATCAAGTTTGATGATATTGTCGGGCGCGTTATTGAGGGTCTGCACAAGGTCGGACTTAAAATAGAGTAGAAAAACTTCCCGATTCCTAAAATAGTTATTATTCGAAAATAACATTTATGAATTATAGATGGAGTAGAAGCGTTGCGATTTTGAAATAGAAAAAAACACTCAGGATATCGGTAAAGGTTGTGACAAAAGGTCCGGTAGCAATAGCAGGATCAATATTAAAGCGATGAAAGACCAAAGGAATGCTTGAAGCCAAAGTGGCGGCCACTGTCATAGAACATATCATGGCAAATCCTACAACCATTCCTATCTCCCACAATTCATGTCCATATTTGAATTGTGTAAACAATGAAAGCATTGCGCCATAAAAAAAACCTAAAAAGAATCCAATAGTAAGTTCCTTGAAGATAATGTGCCATATTCGGCTGATATTAATCCGGCCGGTTGCTAACCCACGCATTATACTGGCGGAAGTTTGGGTCCCGACGTTACCGCCCATGCCCATGATTATCGGCATAAAGGTGGCCAGGTAAATATACTTATTAAGACTTTGCTCAAAATAGCCAACAACATAACAGGCAATAATGCCTCCGAACCAGCTTGCCAAAAGCCATGGTAACCGTCTGCGAATACTTTTGAAGATGGTCTGCGTTTCGATATATTCCACACTTCCGCCAACGCCGGCCATTTTCAAAATATCTTCTGTGGCTTCCTCGTGGATAATGTCAATAACATCATCTACCGTCACGATTCCAACCAATTTATTACTCTCGTCTACAACGGGAACAGCCAGAATATTATAATGGGCTACGATTTTGGCGACTTGTTCCTGATCCGTATTTGTCCGAACGTTCACCACTTCTATGTTCATAATCGATTTAAGGTTTGTATCCGGCGGGACAACGACCAATTGTCTCAAAGATACAACACCTTTAAGATGACCGAAATCGCCAATCACATATAGATAGAATGGCATTTCAGTGTCGAAATAATCTTCTTGCAGCGTTTCGATAGCCTCTTTTGCCGAAGCCCTCTTCTTTTAAGGCAATAAAGTCCGAGACCATGATGCCGCCCGCAGTTTTTGGGTCGTAATC
>PKTV01000570.1 GCA_002868985.1 Desulfobacteraceae bacterium
AGAAACGGGCCGCGCAGAAAGGCCGGCAGTTGAAAGATGCAGATCTAACGGCCGTTAAAAAACGAATTTTGGAAAACTTGATTGATGGTGAAGTGCTGTATCAACAGAGTCAAAAGGAGAAAATTAAAGTCGACGACCAGGCCGTCAACGAGCAATTTGAGACGATTAAAAAGCGCTTTCCTGATGAAGCGGCGTATAAAAAAGCGCTGAAAGGGATGGATGTTTCCGAAAAAGAAATTCGAGCCCAGATTCAACGCGGCTTGGCCATAAACCAGTTGCTCGATACCAACCTGCGCCAAAAAATCACGGTAACCGAGGAAGAGAGCAAAAAATATTATAACGACAACCCGAATTTATTTAAGCAACCGGAGCAGGCAAAGGCCAGCCACATTCTGATAAAAGTGACGCCCGACGCCGAAGAATCCAAAAAAAAACAAGCCCTCAAGAAAATTGAAACAGTTCAAAAAAAAGTCCGCCAAGGTGAGGACTTTGGTTCACTGGCCAAAGCCAACTCCGAAGGGCCCACAGCCCAACGTGAGGGTGATCTGGGCTATTTCAGTCGAGGACAGATGGTAAAACCGTTTGAAGATGCGGCCTTTGCGTTGAACGTCGGTGAGGTCAGCGGAATTGTCGAGACCCAATTCGGTTACCATCTGATCAAGGTAACCGACAAAAAACCGGCCAGAACCATCCCCTATAAAGAAGTCCAACTGAGGCTCGAACAACATTTAAAAAAAGAAAAGGAAAGAACTGAAATCCAAGGTTACATCGAAACTCTGAAAAAATCGGCAAAGATTAAACGGTTTCTTTAAAACCTGATCATTTTCGTGAACGCACGGTTAAGCCTCGTTTATCGAATACGCTGGGGAGGCCCCAATGCTCATCGATATTGTCGAAGAGGAAACCGTGAGACATCGATGATCACCACGGTTCTTTTGTCCGAGTTTCGTTTACTAATAGCGTCGACCTCCGCCACCCCCTCCTCCGCCTCGTATTCCTCCGCCACGTCCTCCTCCGCCACGCCTTGGTCCTCCAGGTCTTGCGCCACCTCGACGGTTATCAGCGCGAGGGCGAGCTTCATTGACTTTAAGGCTTCGGCCTTTCAAATCCTTCCCATCCAGGCCTTCGATTGCAGACTGTGCTTCAGATTTATCGGACATCTCCACAAATCCAAACCCTTTTGATCTGCCAGTGTAATTGTCTTTTATAACCTTGACGGTATCGACCTCTCCAAAGACCCCAAAAGCTTCTTTTAAATCCTCTTCGGTCACCTCATACGATAGATTCCCTACATAAATATTCATTCTGTTCTCCTTCTAATAAAGATAATTTTAAGATTTATTTTTTGGCATTTAAAGCCGATATCGATTAAATATAATAGCAAATTAGGTTGGTGAATGGTAAGTATTTTGGCTTTCGAGTTCTCCAAGATAATGTGGAAGTCAATAAATCATCTTACAATATTTCTCGTAGGGATTCTTAAACTATTAACGCAGGAAGCATAATTTCTTCAAGTCTTATTCTTTGTTTTTCAAAGGTCTCTCTGTCTTTTACTCTATCAAATTTGATCATTTCCCCAAAACGAAGAATCACCTTGCTAAAGGGTTTTGGCAAAAGAAATTTATCCCAACTCTTGAAATACCAAGCTTTTTCTGCAGAAACAGAAAGAGGAACGATTACGGCATTGGAAGCATGTGCTAAAAGGATTACGCCAGCCTTAACAATACCTGAAGGCCCTTTAGGTCCATCTACAATATGGGCTGCAAGTTTTTTCTCCTTTAAATTAGTAATCATTTTCTTTAAAGCCTCCATCCCACCATTTGAAGAAGAACCCCGAACTGGATTCCAGCCATTACGCAAAGCCATCTTGGCTACTATTTCACCGTCTTTGCTCTGACTAATCATGATACTTGGGTCGAAGGTTTTATATTTTTTAAAAGGACGAACAGTAGAGAAAAACTGTTGATGCCAGATGCAAAGCAAAACGACACCGCCATTTCTTCTATAATCCATCCAGTCTTTATCATTTTCAATCTTTAAACGAAATGTACACGAATAAAATAAAACTAACATATAAAAGAAAGAAATGAACGCCTCCGATGTAATAAAGCGATCTATCTTTATTCGTAAGATGGTGCACTCCTTATTGCTAATGGCAAGTATTAAGAGGGAAAAGTGTTGTCCTTTTCCAAATTAATAGGATTTGAGGGGCTGTAGGTTGACGGCTTGTCTGCCTTTAGAGGTTTCTTTTAATTCAAAAGATACAGGGTCACCCTTTTGTAAACCGAAATGCCCAAAATCCTTGATGCCCGATTTATGAACAAAAACAACCCCATGTTCTTCAGTGTCTATAAAACCATAACCTTTTTTTTCACTGTATGATTTGACATAACCCTCCATCTAATATTTTTCCTTTCCTTGTATCTTGTCTTGTGCAAATGCTCAGGAGGCCAATTTGAAGGAAGGCCAAAAAAGATAGGTTCTTTGGACAGGCCTCAAAATATATACCAGAAATATACACAAGTAGTGAATGGTAAAATCAGTTAGGGCTTAAATTAATTCATCCGCAATAATAAGTCAATAGTTTGACCGGAAAATTAATCCGGTTTTTGCTTAAGAATTATCGTTGTGATTGATCAATTCATTCCAAATTACGTGTGAAAAAACCAAACGAAGGCCAGTTAACTTCATCAGTGACCACGCCATAAGGACGTGGTCACTGATTGGAGGTCATCTGAAGCCTTTAAATATTCCTGACAGTATGCTCACTTTCGTGAATGAACTTAACATACTGAAAGGTTAGGAATTTATAACTGAAATCATAAAAAATACAGCTTGCTATTATCAACGATACTTTAAAAATACACTATGGCACATATTTCATGCAAAAGGGCGGGGATGAAAGCGTCCGGTCAAATGATCATTACATTCTGCTGACCAACGCGTGTCATTCCCCGCCCTATCGCAACGGGATACCAGCTTTATGTAAAGTAATCCTATCCTTTTGCTAAGATGTTATCGAGCCGCTCCAGGTCATTTATTACCCGCCACGTGCCCCCCCCCTCCTTTACTGTCTTTTCACGCCACTGCTTGACACGTGCAATATATTTCTTCGGATCCTGATTGTCGGCGCGCAGTTTGGTCACGTTAAGTGCAATGATATGGAATCCGGACAGTTCAAACGGAACATCCATTACATACCCTTTGGCCAGTTCTTCCTGAAGATCTGAAAATATCAGAATGTATTTATTAGCCGATCCGGATTCATTCAGATACTCAATGGCCTGGAGCATGCCACCGGAGATATCGGTGTAGCTGCTTTTTCGAACACCTGTTACAAACGTATTGACACTATTTTGAAAAGCACGCTTCTGGTTGTTGGCAACCGATGGTCTGACATCAAATGTGACCTTGGCGACAATGTCTTTTTCACTGAAACTGCCGGTATCGATGCGTCCCACAGCCATGGTGTCTCCGGGCTGTAACGTGCCCAGGAGATAGTTGATGATCAAACGGGCTTTCTTCAACTCCACAGCATAGGTTCCCGAAGTATCCAGAAGCATGTAGACCCCTTTTGCACGGTTCGATTGTTGTGAGCAGCCGGTCAAAAGGATTAAAAAACCGATGAGCCAAAATCGAAAATGTTTCATTTTGCCATCTCCTTATTCTCGGCCAGTGGATCCACAGCGGACATGGTCCCCGAACCGATCGTCTTCTCTTTATCTGCTGTTTCGCCTTTGGTTTGAGTCCGAAACAGGCTTTGGGTCAGAACCCCCTCCAGCCAAAGCGCCGGAAAAATAACCAGATCGTAAAAGTTTATCATCAACCGCCCGGTGTAGTACCCGAGTTGGCCGATCAGTCGTGATGCAAAGGCCAAAGAACGAAGCATCCAGGCAGTGATTATGCCCAAAATGGTTCGGGAAGATGCCACAAAGGATTCCAAAGGTATGGCCACAAAGGTGAGAATAAACGGCAAGATAAAGCCCATCACCATCTGACCAACTGTTGGGATCACACTGCTGGCTACGGTACTGGGCGCCACACCTGCCAGGCTTTGACGCAATGCCTCCATATCGCCTGCAATCCGGTCACGCATAAAGGCCAGTGCCGATTCCACACCGGCTAAAATAGCCAGAAGGCTCAAAGCGATCCAGAACAGCATCATACGCATGCGATCGTCCATACTGCCAATGATTGGGAACAATCGCGTGATACGCAGCGACTCCATCAAAAAAATACCGGTACAGATCTCGAGGCAGATGATGACCAAACCAGCTATGTTTGACGTCTTGTACGGGCCGATATAGCTGGCGCCGCCCACCATTTCGGACATCGGCAAAGCGATGAGATTAAAATTAATTATGGCGCCGCCGAGAGCGATCAGAAGAACCGCGCCGGAAATGAAAAACTGAGTCAGCGAGGAAGAAGAAAGCGTTCCCATGGCCGTGTCGGTCTGTTCGCGGATCTGTTCATAGTCGTCCATATAACGATCGATCCGCTTGGCCCGAAAATTCAAATCCGATAAGGATTTATTCAAACCGCCGAGGGTCTTTTTTATGCCGCGCCATAGGGGCAGCATTCGATTGAGGATCGCATGACGATTGGAAGCATCCATTCGCTGCTGTTCGAGCGCTTTTATGTGCTGTTCGGATAAGGTCCGATGAATGTCTTCCAGCATATTGCCTACGATAGGGTCATTGCTGGGTCGAATACTCGCAATCGCTTTAATGACCTTAACCCAGTCAGGCAGCGACTGAGGAATTTCAACGCTATTTTGATGGTCTTCGTCCAGCTTGACGAGGTTCTCGTTCAGCTGTCGTTGAAGCTGAGAATATCCCTCCAATTCTCGTTGTACGGCAGTGGAGATACGTTCAAACTCCCTTTCCACACAACGTTCGGCATGTTGCCGCCCGGCACTGAGTAATACATCCCGGTTGCGATCGTTCAGGCGCTTTTCAGCCAGTTTAACCGAAGCAGCAAAAAGCCGCATGCTATTTCGAACAATCAAGCTAAAAGATGCCAGGCAGCGATGACTCGGTTTACGCGCCAAATACATTGCTGCAATAATTAAAATGATCCATATAAAGGTGGAAAGAAAGGGACTGTCGGTAATCGTTGGTAAAAGTCCGGCGGTTGTCATGGGACACCTCCCTCTTGTTTGGGTTATACACCACGGGAGGTCAGATCATTTGCCGATGAACTTCTAAAAATAGAAAACGCCTTAGCAACAATTGTATAAAGGCGTTTGCTGGTAATTTCGGTAGCCCGGCGATCACGGCCTTTGGAGCTTTGGACCCGTGGCTTTGCGTCACTGCCTTTCGACAGCTTTGCCCTTTCGTTTGTAAATTTATTGAGAAATATGATAGAACATTTGGAAGACGAAGTCAAGTATTATAGCGATCGGCAAGAGGGCAAACGCATTATAATCTAAATAAAGTTAAACTGTTACACGACGGCGCATGTTTATGACAACCCTATATATACGAAAATTTTGGTGGTCGATTTGACTTTCGAGCCCTAAAATGATTTGCTAATAAAACTCCCGCAGGCGGGCCCTCCGGAGGAAAGTTCAAAATTCAGGTGACATAATTTTTTTAACCGGCTGTTTTGTGAGAAAGACGAACAATATATGACAAAAACGATTTTTCTGACTTTGGCAATAATACTGGTTTTGACGTTTGAGGTTTTTGGTGCTTCACCCAATCCTCTGGATCTTCCTTCTTTGCTGACAACTGTTAAAAATATGGAGACCCTCTCCTTTTGCGGAGAACGGGTTCCCATTGAAAATCAGGAGGTTCTGGAACGGCTGGAAAAGGAGCTTTTGCTATCCCTTGGAGATCGCCCCCAGGTGATTCTCTGGTTGAAACGCTCCCGACGATATCTGCCGTATATTGAAAAAATGTTGAAGGAAAACAATATATCGGAGGATCTCAAATATATGGCCATTGCCGAAAGCGCCCTTCTCCCCCATGCCGGCTCTAAAAAAGGGGCCATTGGATTCTGGCAAATTCTACCCGATACAGGCCGCAGGTACGGGCTGATTATTGATGATACTATAGATGAGAGACGAAATATTTTTGCCTCTACCCGGGCTGCAATAGCGCATTTAAAGACCCTCTATGAATTGATGGGGTCCTGGACCCTTTCAGCCGCTGCCTACAACATGGGTGAAGAAGGTCTGGAAGCCGAGATCATGGTACAACACACCCGGGATTATTATCGTCTCTATTTGCCCCTTGAAACCCAGCGATTTATATTCCGCATTCTTTCGGCCAAACTGATTCTTTCGGAACCTGATCGATTCGGCTTTTATCTCAAGGATGCAGATTATTATCCGCCTCTTGAATTCGATCGAATCAGCATCGACTGTTTTCAAGAAATTCCGCTGAGCCTTGTTGCAAGGGCGTCTAAAACAGACTTTAAAGTTATCAAGGATCTCAATCCCGAAATTCGGGGACATTATCTCACCGAAGGCACCCATTCGATTCTGATTCCCAAAGGGGCAAATAAAGGATTTAACGCGCGTTATAAGAAGCTGGTTAAGGAATATGAGGGAAAGCGGACGGATCGGATCTACATCATTAAAGACGGGGATAACCTGTCATCCATTGCCGATAAATTCGATGTGCCCCTGCCGGCCCTTATTATCTGGAACCGTATAGACTTGAACAAGCCAATCCATCCGGGAGACCGGCTAATTGTTTATCCGAAATCCGATATTGTCAGACAGGATAAACAGGATTGACAGGATTTTTTTTCATCCAGTTATCTTGGCAAGTTTATTATTGCCCTGATGGATGGAAAGTTGAGGATGCCCCAGATTCTCCCGATAGCGGGATCTTCGTTTCACTACGAAAGGCATCAAGGGTGAAGCCCCGCTAATAAAGCGGGATAGACCTCCGTCGTCTACTGCGAACCCTTGATAACGAAGACGCCGTAGGAGTCAGGCCGAAGGCCATGGGTGTCATCGGCTTTCCATCCATCAGGGATTACCATTTAACAGGAATACGAACCGTTTTTTTGGCCTTGTTTGTAAAAAGCAGATGTCCGTTTTTTTGGCCGTACAGAAAAAGATCCCTGGTGATCTCTACATCTTTTTTGCAGTAATCGATGATCTCACGTATCCGCCCTTGTTTCCACCAGCGAAGGGCCTGAAGCCCGTCCGCCGTCTTTTTTTTGCCCAGGGTCACTTTGGCAAGGTGATCCAGAGACAGCCTGTAACCGAGGCGATTGTGGACGTCTTCGAGAATATCTAACGTGGGAAGCTGTTCAAAATTAAAATCCGAATACCCGGCAAGCACCCTGAAATCAAATCGTTTGATATTGAACCCCACCACCAGATCGCATTTTTTAAAGTGTTCGATGAGCTGATCCACCTGATCATCTAAAAATTCGAGATATTGATCTTTTATTGAGTCATACAATACGGCACAGCTCATTTTCATTAAATCGGCTCGATGCCAGCCGCCCACTTCCTGGGCAGATCGCTGTGTCTCGATGTCGAAGATACAAAATCTGATATCCGATGCGTTGACTGAAGCCTGGGCGGCTATTGAAGGGGTTTTACAAGCGTCTTTGAATGCCCTGCGTCTTGCGAGCATTCTTTTTCGCAGCCTACCCTTGTGGCCGGCAGATCTTTTGACTCGATCCATTACCGCTTTTTTTTTCTGAAACGATACGATCTTTTCAGGGAAACGAAGTTCTTTTTCTTTAGACCGTGTATCTGCTGGATATGTTTTCGTCGTTTCAGCATCTTGCACTGATATGAGTTTGTTCAGCAAAAAAAGGGCTGAAGCCTTGTCAATTGGCCGGTTTCCGGAACCGCATTTTGGGGAATGCACACACGACGGACAACCGGTTTCACACGGGCATTCGAGGATCACTTTAAAGGTATTCTCAAGAAGTTCCATTGCTTTTTTAAAGGCTTGTCTGCTCAGACCTGCGCCCCCTGGAACCCCGTCGTAAATAAATACTGAAGCACTCCCCACCTGGGGATGAAGGGGGGTTGAAATGCCGCCGAGGTCATTTCGATCCGCCATCACCAAAAGGGGAAAAATACCGATGGCCGCATGTTCAATGGCGTGAATCCCTCCCATAAAATGTAAATACTGCGCTTCAGCCTGTCTTTGAATCTGGATAGGAATTTTAAACCACAGGCCTTCGGTCTCAAATATCAGCGGCGGAAGCGTCAGCGGAGTGATGCTCAATTTTTTTTTGGCACGTATCCGCCATTTTTCATACCCCATTACCTGATCTGTAACTTTAAGTCGTCCTAAATATACATCTGTATTCAATACGTTTTTAGTTTCGTATATTTCGAGTATCTCCGTATTTTTTTCAGACCGCACCCGGGTATAATAATCGACTTTTGCCCTGGATACTTTTACAGTTTTTGTGTCCAAATCCAGGATGTTGACCAGGAACGTGTCGCCCTTATGAAGATAAATGGCTCCGGGATGGGTTTCTTTAAAAGCCCTGAATTCATCGATCTCTCCTTTGCTTTTCCCGGTGTTTTTGCTGACAATTTGAAACCGATTCCCGGTTCCTCTGAGATCCACATGCCGTTGAGGAGCCAGGCGGCTGGAATAGATTTCCATACCATCGGCACTTCTTAAAAGTTCGCCGTTTTCCTCGAGGCCAAGTACGGCCTTTTCAACATGTTCGTCCAACAGGAACGGTTCATCCGATTTTAGCGGCAGTTCGGCGGCTGCACAGATAATGTGCCTGGACATAATCTCGGCATTGTGCGGGTTGATCACAGCGGATTCGGGTTCCCGATTCAGAAAATCTTCCGGATGGCGCATAAAATATTGATCCAGGGCATCTTCTCCGGCAATCAGCACCAGGGTGGACTCCTGTCCGCTGCGTCCGACCCTGCCGCCACGTTGCCAAGTTGCCACAACCGAACCAGGATACCCCACCAGCAGGCAAAGATCCAGATCGCCGATATCGATGCCGAGTTCAAGGGCACTGGTGGATATCACCGCCAAAAGGTCGCCCTTGGCAAGTTTTGCTTCGATCTCCCTTCTTTCTTCAGGAAGAAATCCAGCCCGATAGGCACTGATCCGTTGTGCATATGGACCGGATTGACTCCCGGCCCAGATGGCGATTAACTCGGTCAGTTTTCTCGACTGGGCATAAACAATGGTGCGCAGCTCTCTGTGAAGGGCGGCTTTCAAAAGCAGTATGGCGGTCTGTGCGGGGCCCTGAACCGGGTTGATAAAGACAACGTGTTTTTTGCCCAAAGGCGCACCGCTTTTTGTGATGGTTTCAACCTTCAGGCCTGTGAGCTGCTCGGCAAGCTGGTCGGGATTGGACACGGTGGCCGAACAAAAAACAAATGTCGGATCCGCACCGTAAAACGAACAGATCCTTTGAAACCGCCTGAAAACCTGGGCCATGTGCGATCCCATGATCCCCCGATAGGTATGCACTTCATCTACCACCACCATGTCCAGACCACAAAAAAAATCAGCCCACTTTTGATGATGGGGCAACAGTGAAAGATGAATCATTTCTGGGTTGGTCAAAAGAATATTGGGTGGGGCTTCTCTGATTCGTTTTCTATGCCAGGCAGAGGTATCTCCATCATAAATTTCAATTTTGGGCGTTTCTCCTTTGCTGTATTTCATTAGCGTTTTAAATGTACGAATTTGATCCTGAGCAAGGGCCTTTAACGGGAAAATATACAGTGCTTTTGAATCCGGATTATTCAATATGTTTTCCACTACAGGGAGGTTGTAAATCAGCGTTTTGCCGCTAGCTGTGGGGGTAGCGACCACCACATGGCGTCCGGATCGGATCAAATCAATGGCGTCCGCCTGATGCCGTTAAAGATCTCGTATGCCTGCGGATTGAATTATACGATCTAT
>PKTV01000569.1 GCA_002868985.1 Desulfobacteraceae bacterium
ATGGGGTTTACCCGTATTGTGACCGGCAAAATAGTTAGAGGATTGATATTTATCCTCGTCGTGACCATTGGCACGGGTTTTATAGGGAAAAAGGTTCCAGGCGGGTTTATGCCCGAAGAAGACATGGGGTATCTTTTGGTAAACATACAATTGCCGGATGCCGCATCCCTGCAACGATCCGACGCGGTTGCCAAAAAAGTCGAAAAAATTATAAAAAAATACGATGAAGTGGAATATATTACCACAGCTACCGGATTCAGTCTGCTTTCAAACAGCATGTCATCCAATGCCGGCTTTATTTTTGTTTCCCTTAAGGATTGGGGTGAACGGGAGAAAACCGCGAAGGAGATCGTTAGACGATTAAACGTTGATTTTCATTTGGCCATTAATGAAGCGCAGGTGTTTGCCTTTGGACCGCCGGCCATTCCCGGATTGGGGAGTGGTTCCGGATTTACCCTGATGATTCAGGACAAAGGGGGGAATACACCGGATTATCTGGCCAAACAGACGGTAAACTTTGTTCAGGCTGCCATGAAACGACCTGAAATCGCTTCTATATTTACAACGTTTAGAGCAACCGTTCCCCAGCGATACATGGAAATCGATAGGGACAAAGTCCTGAAAGCGGGTATTTCTCTAAATGATATATATACCACTGTCGGCGCCTTTCTGGGCGGTTCCTATGTAAATGATTTCAACAGATTCGGAAGGCTTTACAGAGCCTATATTCAGGCGGAACCCAAGTACAGACAAAATGAAGACCAGATCAACCTTTTTTTCGTTAAAAATAAAGAAAACAAAAGTGTTCCTTTAGCGGCATTTGTCGATATCAAAGAAATTGTCGGGCCGGATTATACCAATCGATTTAATTTGTACAGAGCCATAGAGCTCAGTGGGGGGCCGGCACCCGGATATACTTCGGCCCAGGCATTGGATGCCCTTGAAGATGTAGCCGGGGAGATTCTTCCTGCGGACATGGGCTTTGAGTGGAGCAATATGTCGTTTCAGGAAAAGAAGGCTTCCGGAACGGGTTCCATTGTTTTCGCGTTTTCATTGCTCTTCGTTTTTCTCATTCTCGCCGCCCAATATGAAAGCTGGTCCTTGCCCTTTAGTATCCTGCTGGGAACACCCTTTGCAATTTTTGGTGCATTCATGGCATTATTTATATCCCGGCATTTCAGCCAAAGCTATGAACTCAATGTTTTTGCCCAGATTGCACTGGTGATGCTCATCGCCATGGCGGCAAAAAATGCCATACTGATCGTTGAGTTTGCCAAGCTGGAATTTGACAAAGGCCTTTCTTTGTTAGATGAGGCCGTAAAAGCCGCGGAGCTGCGATTCAGACCCATATTGATGACGGCGTTTTCTTTTATTTTGGGTGTTTTGCCGTTGGTTGTTGCTTCCGGTGCCGGCGCTGAGGCAAGAGTCGTTATGGGCATGGCATTGATAGGCGGAATGTCTATCGCGACACTGTTTGGGGTTTTCTTTTATCCCATGCTGTTTGTTTTCATCGGCAAAATTGCCAAATATGAGCAGAAACGAGATCTTCAATTGGGACCTGATGCAAAAGAATCATGATGGATATTGAAATGAAAAAATTGGCTCGAATCGTTACACTGATGATGATTGTATCTTTTACAGGTTGTGCAATGGGTCCTGATTTCAAAAAACCTGTTGTCGAAACGCCGAATACTTTTAGATTTTCCGATTCAGAATCCAAAGAAGTGGTCAACTTGAAATGGTGGGAATTGTTTGATGATCCTGTTCTATATTCATTGGTTGCTACGGCCTTGACGGATAATAAAGATGCAATGATTGCTGCCAGCCGTATCGAAGAAGCCCGTGCGGCTCTTGGATTTACCAAGGCGGATCAATACCCTCGATTGGATTTAGAGGGTGGCGCAAGGGTAGGGAACTTTACCGGTGTATCACGATCGTCAACAACCGATAAATCTGCCTATATCGCTCCGGTATTGAGCTGGGAGATTGATTTCTGGGGCAAATACCGCAGATCCACCGAAGCCGCGACATCAGAATTGATGGCTTCTGAGTATTCACTGAGAACCGTTCAAATCAGTTTGATTTCCGAAGTTGTCAGCACCTATTTCTTGTTGTTGGATTATCATCAGAGATTGAACATATCCAAACAGACGCTTGAGTCAAGGCTTTACAGTCTTGATATTATTCAAAAGCGTTTTGACAAAGGCATTATTCCTGAAATTGACTTGAACCAGGCACAAATTCAAAAAGAAATTGCCGCCGGGGCCATTCCGTTATACCAGCGATTAATTGCCAATACCGAAAACGTGCTGAGTATTTTGATGGGAAAATTCCCTGGAGAAATCAAAACAGGGGATGATCTGAACCAACAAGCTGTCCCACCGGATATACCCAGCGGAATACCTTCGAGTATTCTCGAACGAAGGCCTGATATTGCTGAAGCGATGTACTTGCTCCAAGCGCAAACAGCAAAGATTGGTGTTGCCCAAGCGCTGAGGTTTCCATCCATTACCCTGACAGGTCTTTTCGGGGTAGCCAGCGCCGAATTGTCATCCATCTCCACGGATGGAGACATCTGGTCGGTGGGGGGTGGCCTAGTCGGACCTCTTTTTGATTTTAAGAAAAATCTCCAGCGGGTTGAAATTGAAAAAGAAAGGACCAAGCAGGCATTGTACCGATACGAAAACAGGGTGTTGTTTGCTTTTCGAGACGTTGCGGACGCGTTGAATGACATTCAAACCTACAAAAAGCAGATTTCTACCGTGGAGAGAAAATTCAAGGCAGCCAAAAATGCTGCCGCCCTGTCAAAAATGAGATATGACAAAGGCGTAACCAGTTATCTTGAAGTTTTGGAGACGGAACGAACACTGTTTGAGGTCGGATTGGAGCTTTCCCAATTAAAACAGCAATTCTATAATGCCTATGTAAGATTATATAAAGCCCTTGGCGGGGGGTGGCTTACAAAAGCAGAAATGGAACAGACACAAAATCAGCCGGAAGCACAAAAGAAACAACCTTAGTATCTTAATTGTTAGTTTTTTGTATTTTGTGGCAAAATTTTTTCGTATCCATTAATGGAGGAATTGAGATAGTGGAAATTCCAAATAACAAATCTCAAATAACAAGCAAATACCAATGACCAAAATCCCAAAGACAAACCAGTAGATGATCTTGAAGAAAGGCAAACGAATTGAAAAAAATATTTTCATCAATACTGAGGAAATTAAAACGTTTCGTTCTTTAGTGTTTGAAATTTGGAGCTTGTAGTTTGAAATTTATTTGAAATTTGATGCTTGTGATTTGCTATTTCCGGTTTATCCGGGTTAGGAGCTTTGCTCTCTTTCCCTGCTCGTCCAAACCATGGTGTTATGATACAAAAACAATTAACCAGAAATAATATCATTCTCCTGATTTGCTTACTCCTCACTATTTTTTTCTATCCCATTTTATCAAAGCAGCGATTACTCATGAGAGATATCATTTTCACGGCCATTATTCTGTGTGGTACGTATTCACTCGATTTTCATAAAAGAACCCGTAATATATTAATCGTTTCCGGAGCCATTACCATAATACTGACCTGGCTTCATTATGTCTTCATCTCCGACCTATTAAAACTGTTCTCTTTCCTATCATTTTTCTTCTTTAACATGTTTATTGCCGTGTTCATGATCCGGCATATCGCCAGAAGCAAACAGGTGACGTTGACCATTATCATCAATTCCATTAACGGTTATCTGCTGATCGGCATATTGGGGGCGGTGCTCCTGGCTATGACGGAAATCATGCAAAATTTTTTTTTCCACATAAATACCGAAGCCATCAACTTTGCAGGTGATGCTGCCGCAGGGTTTCATGATTATCTATATTTTAGTTTTGTTACGCTGACCACTTTAGGATATGGCGATATTACGCCGGTTTCCGCTTTTGCCAAATCCTTAACCATTGTTATTGCTATCGCCGGCCAGCTTTATTTGACGATTCTGGTTGCCATGCTGGTGGGCAAGTACTTAAGCAGTACTATAGAAAGATCGTAGTTTATAGGAAAGATTAACTTTAAACAAAACAGGAGATGGAATTATGAGAAAAAATCATAAATGGAAGTCAGTTGTAATGACGGTGTTTTTTTTAAGTATGATGGTTGGTGTTTCTTTTGCTGCTGAAGCTGTTGTGGAAAAAGAAAATGTGCCCGCTGTCATTATAACAGAAGAAATTATTAAAACGGCGGACAATTTCATTGTATTGTTCGATAGTTCAAGTTCCATGAAAGAACCATTTCAAGATACCGGACTGACAACGTTAGGTGCTGCCAAAAAACTATTAAAAGATAGAAATGAGATACTTCCGGATCTGGAATACAATGCAGGGTTATACTTGTTTACACCCTTTAAACCCATTTACATGATGCAGAAATATGACCGGGATAAATTTGCTGCTGCCATTGACCAACTGCCGGCAAAGGCGTCTGGAGCAACCTTAATTCAGCAGGGACTTCTTAAATTGGATGGCGTACTGTCGGGACTTTCCGGACGAACCGTGGTGTTCTTATTCACCGATGGTTCTTATAGTCAAATGCCTGGATCCAGAAAGCCGGTGGAAATCGCAAAAGGACTTGCTGATAAGTATAATGTTTGCTTTTACGTCATCAGCACCGCCAAAGGTGATCAAGAAAAAGAGGTGCTGAAAGCGGTTGCTTCTATAAACGAGTGTTCGCGAGTCGTTCCATTTGATCAAGTGTTTGAAAAGCCCGTCTATCTGGCTGGAGCGCTTTTTATCATTGAGACCAGAATCGAAAAATTTCTTACAACAACCTATCGACTGGCTGATGTTAAAATCGATAATATTCTGTTTGATTTTGACAGTGTTCAGGTTCGTTCCGAATATAATGACGAGCTGAATTTGCTGGGAGAGTTTTTAAAGAATAATCCAAGTACGTACGTGGTCTTGACAGGTTTCACGGACAATACCGGTTCTCCCGAGTATAATCTTGGGTTGGCACGACGAAGAGCTGAAAGTATCGAAGCATACCTGATCGACAAATTCAATGTGAGTGTCGGACAGATCGTCACCCAGTGGTACGGAAAAGCCGATCCGGTTGCCGGCAACGACAACAGTGACGGCCGTCGGCAAAACCGAAGGGTTGAAACTATTGTCATGGGGTTTGATTAAATTGAGTAGGAATGCCCGATAAAAAAATCTTTTCTGTTTTAGATATAGAACTCAAGTTTCGCATTCGAGTATTGCTAAGAATTTTTTGAAGTAGCAGGCTGAGATAAAGTTTTCCGGCCTGCTACACTTTATGGAATGGTGTTCATGAACGTCATATTCGTACTGATTGTTCTGAGTGCGTTCTTGTTTGCCGGATGGCAGCAAATTTTCTTTGTTTCGATGCAAGATGCGTCGTCGCCCATGGAGATTCTCTCCAAAGCGATGATCGTATCGGCCGGCGGGGCAGTGGAACTGGCCATCGGCTTGGTGGGCGTGATGGCCCTGTTTCTGGGGTTGATGAAAGTGGCTGAAGCCGGCGGCATGCTCACCATTTTGGCGCGGCTGATTCGTCCGCTGATGGTCAAGCTTTTCCCTGATGTACCGGCGGATCATCCGGCTATGGGTGCCATGATTCTAAACCTTTCGGCCAACGCGTTGGGGCTTGGCAATGCCGCTACGCCCTTTGGCATCCGGGCCATGCAGGAGCTTGACAAGCTCAACCCTCAGCGTGGAACAGCCACCGATGCCATGGCCCTGTTTCTGGCCATCAATACCTCCAGTGTGACCCTGTTGCCCAGCGGGGTGATCGCCCTTCGTGCAGCCGCCGGTTCGTCAGACCCGGCCGCGATTTTACCCACGACATTGTTTGCCACCATCGGTTCCACCGCTGTTGCCGTTGTTGCAGCCAAACTGTATCAGAGACTATTGCCGCTCAAAGTTGATGCCGAAGCTTCTTTGCCGCAGGTGCCTTCAGATGACGGGGAAGACGTGCCGCTCAAAGACGCTGCCAAAGGATATCCTTTGTGGGTCAGTCTCGTGGCGCTTGCATCCCTTGTAACATTGATACCTGTTTCCGTGGTTTATGGACGAACCATATCGCCTTGGATCATTCCGGCGCTCATGGTCGGGTTTTTAGCTTTTGGTCTGGTGCGTCGCGTTCGCGTCTATGAAGTGTTTGTTGAAGGCGCCAAGGATGGATTCCAGGTGGCTCTTCGGATCATTCCCTATCTGGTGGCCATCCTTGTGGCCGTGGATATGTTCCGGGCAAGTGGTGCGTTGGAATTCATGGTCGGTTTGCTAAGCGGCATTACCGGCCGTTTCGGCCTGCCTGCCGAGGCCCTTCCCATGGCGTTGATGCGGCCCCTTTCCGGATCAGGGGCATATGGTATTCTGGCCTCCATCATCAACGATCCGCTAATCGGTCCCGACAGTTACACCGGCTATCTGGTTTCAACACTGCAGGGGTCCACCGAAACGACCTTTTATGTGTTGGCTGTTTATTTTGGGGCCGTACAGGTTCGCCGTGTCCGCCACTCGCTGGCTGCCGGATTAACGGCAGATATAGCCGGCATAATCTTTGCGGTTTTGGCCTGCTCGTTTTTCCTCGGATAGAACAGACTGTTTATATTGAATTATTCGTCTTTTTTTGGGGGCTTTAATCTCAAGCCGAAGATAAACACAAACGCCATTCCGATCATACCGATCAAGCCCGCCCTTCGCATATCTTCAGGGTCAGCATATCCTGATATATATCGGTAAAAGAAGTATCTGGGATCGATTTCCGCTGCCCTTTTGAGATCGGCGTTGGCCAATACTTCTTGATCCAATTCCAGGTAAACCTTGGCTCGGGTTCTATAAATATCTGACAAAATTCTCAGATCACCTTCCATGGCAAGAGCTCTGTTTGAATCATTGATGGCTTCGTCCAGTTGACCAATCATGCGAAAAGCTTCCGCACGGTAACCAAATACCCCCTTTATTTCCGGTTCCAGATCGATGGCCCTGTCAAAGTTGACAATGGCCTTTTCATAGTTTTTGATTTTGAGATGAGCCATCCCCAGTATCTGGTAGGCATCGGCTTTGTTTGGGACCAGTCGGGTATAGTCGGTAAAATCTTCAATCACCTCTTGGTATTTTTCCTGAAAATAATAATTCAATCCTCGTTTTTCATAGGCAGTCGCAAGCCTGGGGTTCAACTCTATCGCTTTGGTGAAATAAGTGGTCTTTTTATAGGCCATCGAGGTTTTCAAACCCAGATCGAAGTATTCCAGAGCATTTTTGTCAAAGGCATAAACTTTTTGACCATGTTTTGGCCAAGCTATCGTCACCAATAGTATCAGTATGCAAATATATAATTTTTTCATGTTCTTAAACCTTTTCGATATGTTTTTTCTGAATGCCCAATTTTTAGTCCAGGAGCAGCCAGCAGTGTTTTAATTGTCTTTTTTATTTCCAGTTTTTCCGGATTAGATGTTCGAAAAAACAATGCCCTGAGACATGTGTATCGTTTCAATCCGACTTGTTTTATTCGTTCATTTCTATCTTTACTAAAAATAATTCCTTGCTTGTAGATTGCAACCCCCGGCTTGCATTTTTTTTAAAATATATTTTAGCAATACAGATGTTGCATGATCTAATATATCAACAGGTTAATTCAAAAATGCCATGTTGTCATAAGTACACCCTGTGGTATCTTTTTGGGGGTTCATCATGAACCTTGCAAAGAGCTAAATTTTAAGCCCAATTGCCAAGTTCATCGAAGCCCGACTATAAATTAATAATGCAAAATGCATTCCAAAAATGATTAATGAATGTGCAAAGACATTTCTTTTATATTTTCAATCAGTTGTTTTTTTTGTCATCAAATGTTCAAAATATTTCACGTAAAAATCATAAGAGCGTCGATGTAAACTTTAACAGTGTGTAAAAAATATTGTCAGCTCTACTGATCCTTCCAAAAAACTAGAAGCTATCTCAAAATAATCTTTTGGCCCAACCTCGGCATTGGAGCCTCGTTTTAAGTCCTCGACATACTTGAGTATGCACCCCAAGGGCATTTCCTGCGGGGCACTTGCGGGTTAAAACTCGGCACCGCCTTTTTATCCCGCTGGGTTTTAGCGGGGGATCTTGAACCAAAATCTTTATTTTGAGATAGCTTCTATAAATTTCGTTTTATAACTGTGAAAATTGTCAAGATGGGTATAAGGTTGACATAGAAGGATAGCCATATATGATATAGGTTCTGTCAATGTCGTCATTTTTACATTTGTACTATTTGTAGCAGCGCTGTTTAAAAAAGGGTTCACCCATGATCCCTTTTGGGAGATCGGGGGATTTTTAGTATCTGTAAAACTCATCATGATGGCCTATAATAATCTGATTTATATCCAAAATCTCAGGAAAGAATTGAAAGAAATTAACGTTTTGATCTGACAAAACAAATAATTTCAACCCTTGTCGATATTCGTTGGTCGTGATGTAGGAATACATCAAATGGAAGTGTTTTGGACATTGGGAAAGGATGTTTGAATGACTGAAAAACCCATCGCTGCCGGAAAAAGCAGTTTTAACCTCGTTGATTCAAAGAAATTATTTTCTGAGCTAAGATTAAAGGAAAATACCACATTACTGGATTTGGCGTGTGGTAGCGGCGCATATTCCATAGCTGCTTCAGAGTATATTGGAGAAGAGGGCCTAATATACGCTGTGGATCTGTGGAAAGAAGGGATCGATAATTTGCTCAAAGAAGTTAAAATCAAACAAATCAACAATATTCATGCCAATATTGCCGATATCAGTATCCACATCCCGATGGAAAGCAGCTGTATTGATGTTTGTCTCATGGCTACCGTTCTACATGATCTGATACAGGATGATACGGATCAAGAAACACTGGGAGAATTGAAAAGAGTTTTAAAACCGAATGGTTCCTTGGCCATTATTGAATTTAAGAAAATTGAAGGGCCGCCGGGACCCCCCATCCAGATCAGAATTTCGCCGGAAAAACTTGATGCAATATTATTTTCCCATGACTTTCGTAAAGTGTTAACCACAGACATCGGGCCCTACAACTACTTGTCGATTTTCACATTCCTTGGAAAATCATAACATAGCATGGGTCGTTCCCCCTCTTTTCCTCATTAAGAATTGATTATATTTAAATAAGGGTTGAACTTTTGAAAAGAGACCTTAATTTGTAAAATGGCAGGTTGAGGTTTTAGAACCTGTTTTCTTTAACGGATAACAAGACCTTATTGACTTTAAGATAGCCTCGATTCTTCTAAAAAAGGTGTGTTTTTGATGCCATGTTTCGTCCTGTGTTCCCGTCATCTCTAAGGCATCGCATAAGATTTACCGAAGATGGAGTGCTGCCTGCCGAAATAAAGGGGGTGATTGTATGAGTGATAATACAAAATCAGAACATTCCGAAAGTTCGGATCGAAAAGTCTCTGAATCCTGTTGTTATGTCGTTGATCCTTGCTGCTGCCATGTCGTTGATCCTTGTGGCTGTTATGTTGATCCCTGCGGTTGCTATGTCGATCCTTGCTGTTGTTAAAAATACATTATTTATTTTAAAAGGACCGGGATGAATTCCCGGTCCTTTTTTTATACAAGCCTGTATCATACTATAACCTAAACTGAGCGTTTCAAATAATAACAGGGATATAAAATAGTAATAATAATAAATAAATATACATTGGTAAAATTGCTAATGGATCTCATATAATGAGTGGATTTAGTTAGTGTCCATCCATAAATGGCACTTTTTGTCCTGCTCGGCATTCTCCGCGGGTTTCCGGCTGCGGCGTACAGACGTACGCCTTCCTGTCCCGCTTTGCGGGGACCGAAAACCCTTGTGCGGCCTTGATCAGAACAAAAAT
>PKTV01000358.1 GCA_002868985.1 Desulfobacteraceae bacterium
AGGGCTCAAATAATTGTTAGGAATTTATTATGGAGACGGTTCGTGTCGAACATTAAAACGTTGACAAGACTCATGCAGGAACTGGAAGATCAATTGACGGTCTGCATGCGGTGCGGCATGTGCCAGGCGGTTTGTCCGCTTTTTGCGGAAACCGGCAGGGAAGCCGATGTGGCCCGGGGAAAACTGGCACTCCTTGAAGGACTATTGCAGGAAATGTTCAAAGATCCAAAAGGCGTATACGAACGCCTGAATCGGTGCCTTCTGTGCGGATCGTGTTCCGCCAATTGCCCCAGCGGTGTGAGTGTGATGGAAATCTTTATCAAATCCCGCGCTATTCTTACCGGTTTTATGGGCCTTTCACCGTCTAAAAAACTCCTTTTGAGGGGGATGCTCTCTCGCCCTGAACTTTTTAATCGAATGGCGGAGTGGGGCTCAAGGTTCCAAAAAATTTTCTCAAAACCGGCTAATGAAGTCATCGGCACGTCCTGTGCCAGGTTCGTCTCACCGCTGATTGGAAACCGGCATTTCATTCCTCTGGCCCAAACGCCGTTTCATCACCTGATGCCGGCTTTGAATACTCAAAAAGGCCATTCAGGTATTAAAGTGGCTTTTTATGTCGGGTGCCTTATCGACAAATTTTTTCCCAAAGTCGCTCAGGACGTCGTCCATGTTTTAAACCATCATGGCGTGGGGATTTTTATGCCCCAAGATCAAAGCTGCTGCGGGATTCCGGCCGTCTCTTCAGGAGACACGGTGACCTTTAACCGTCTTCTTCGCCACAACTTAGAAATATTCGATGCCGAAAAGTTTGATTATTTTGTAACATCTTGTGCCACATGCACATCGACTATTAAGGAAATATGGCCGATGATGGCGGATCAAGAGTCCGGCTTCGTTCAGACCAGAGTGGCGTCGATTTCCCAGAAAACCATTGACATCAATCAGTTTCTGGTATCGAAAATCGGGATTAAAAAGGTCGACATTGATAACCATGTCGAACCTGTCGATATCACCTACCATGATCCGTGCCATCTCAAAAAATCTTTGGGCGTGTCTTTGGAACCCCGGGCTCTCATCAATGCCCACCCGGGCTATCGGCTAAAAGAAATGCCTGAATCCGACCGGTGCTGCGGGCTGGGAGGGAGTTTTAATCTGCAATATTACGACCTGTCATCCAATATCGGCAGAATAAAGATAGATCATATCATTGCTTCCTCGTGTTCGACGGTGGCCACCGGATGCCCGGCCTGCATGCTTCAACTCTCGGACATGCTGTCCAGATCCGGGAAAAATATCCGGGTCAGACATCCCATCCAAATCTATGCGGAGCTATTGACAAATTATTATGGGGAGACATAGCTCCGACGAGTCAAAATTAATTAGTGTCCATCCATAAATGGCTTTTTTTGTCCTGCTCGGCGTTCTCCGCGGGTTTCCGGCTGCGGCGTACAGACGTACGCCTTCCTGTCCCGTGAGCGGGGACCGCAAACCCTTGTGCGGCCTTGATCAGAACAAAAATTGCTCATTTCTAAATTGGACACCTATTGTGTTCATTTTGAATTCATGGATGGACACTATTTAAAATTTCGACTGAGGGGAAAGAAAATAAAAACAATGGGGAGACGTCCGGGGTTAAGAATTTTCAGCAAACAGGAATGAAATTGCGTTTCGTCCTTTTTCTTTTGAAAGATACATGGCCTGGTCAGCTCTTTTTATAAATGCTGACAGCGATTCTTTATTATGATATTCCGTCACACCGACACTGACGGTAACGGTGACAACATTTTCGGGTTCCGGAAAAAAATTTTCGAATTCCACGGCGGTTTTAATCCTGTAGGCGACATTATTGGCCTCTTCAGCAGTGGTCTCCGGAAGAATAACCGTAAATTCTTCACCGCCATATCTATAGGCGGAATCCATTGTTCTAAGACATGATTGGATGATCTGTCCTATTCTAACCAGAACTTTGTCGCCTTCAAGGTGACCGTATGTATCGTTGTACACTTTAAAGTTATCAATATCTAAAAGCAAAAGCGCAAGGGGGTGACCATACCGGCTACAGCGACCAATCTCTATTTCCAGCAAATGATAAAAATGTCTTAAATTGTATAATTTGGTGAGGCCATCTGTTATTGCAAGATTTTCAAGCTTGCTGAGAATGCGGTTGCGCTCCTTGGTGAGTCGTCTTTCTTTTAAGACTCTTTTCAATCTCAGTAACAGTTCCTCAAAACGAAATGGTTTGAAAACAAGATCGCTGGCACCCTTATTAATTGCTTCTTCATAAGAATAATTCTCACTGTAACCCGTCATTACAATGACATCGATATCGTAATTTTGTTTGATTTGAGATGTAAGTTGAAGACCATCCTTGCCGGGAAGCAAAATATCGGTTATGACAATTTGAATAGTGCCTGATTTTATTATTTCAAGCGCCTCTTCGGCACTGGGAGCTGAGAAGGTTTCGAAGTATGATTTTGTAAAGAATTCATGTATGGAATTCCTAATGGCATCATCATCTTCAACAATTAAAATGTGTTCACCCATTTCTATTTATCTCATCCTATTCTTTTTCATCCAAAGAGATATATCGGCACTTTTAGTATCAGGGTTGACATATTTATTATCATTTTGATAAAAAATTGCTCCTTGATAAAGTGTCGCAAGCATATGAAACCTTATAAAGGCTTTTAACATAACTTGAAAGAAAGATGGTGTCAACAGGCTTTTGAACGATGCCGGACACAGAAAGATACGTAAAAAATAAAATGAAAAACATAAGAAATTTCAGCATTGTAGCTCATATTGATCATGGCAAATCGACCCTTTCGGACCGCCTGATCCAGATGACCCATGTTGTCCTTGATCGTGACTTTAAAGATCAGATATTGGACAACATGGACATTGAACGGGAACGGGGTATCACCATAAAAAGCCAGACCATCTGCCTGCCGTATACGGCCAAAAACAATCAATCCTACTCTTTAAATCTGATAGACACCCCCGGCCATGTGGATTTTACCTATGAAGTGTCACGGGCGCTGGCCTCTTGCGAGGGCGCTTTGCTCCTCATCGATGCCAGTCAGGGCGTTGAAGCCCAAACCCTTGCGAACTTGTACCTCGCTCTTGAACACGATCTTGAAATCATTCCGGTAATTAACAAAATTGATCTTCCTTCAGCCGATATCGATCGGGTCAAGGAACAGATCGAAGACGACTTGGGACTTGATCCTGAAACAGCGTTACTGACATCCGCAAAGGAAGGGATCGGCATTGAAGAGGTGCTGGAAGGGGTAGTGAATCGTCTCCCCCCGCCATCCGGTGATCCGGAATTACCACTCAAAGCATTGATTTTTGATTCCCACTATGATTCTTTCCGGGGAACGATTGTTCACGTCCGGGTTTTCCAGGGAACCGTAAAACCGAAAGATGTCATTTTTTTTATGTCCAATAAGGCCGCTTATAAGGTTGAAGAAGTTGGCATCTTTCAAATCGAACGCATTCCTAAAAAAGAGCTTTCAGCAGGAGAAGTCGGCTATATTATCGCAGGAATTAAGACCGTCAGCGATACCCGCTGCGGAGATACCATCACCCTAAAACATCGTCCCTGTGATGCCCCTATGCCGGGTTTCAAGGAAACAAAACCGGTGGTATTTTCTTCGATCTATCCGGTGGCTTCCGACGACTATGAAGACCTGGCTGTCGGCCTGGAAAAGTTGAAGCTCAATGACGCTTCCCTGATTTATGAAAAAGATACGTCGGTGGCGTTGGGGTTTGGGTTTCGTTGCGGCTTTTTAGGCCTCCTCCATCTGGAGGTTGTTCAGGAGCGCCTCGAGCGTGAATACAATCTTTCATTGATATTGACGGCGCCTTCGGTCCGATACGAGTTAATCATGAATGACGGATCCTCAAAGATCATCGACAACCCGGCATTGTATCCGGATCCGACAACCATTGAACGCACAAAAGAACCGTTTATCCGTGCGGGAATCATCATTCCGGATCGATATATGGGCGCAATCATGAAGCTGTGTCTGGATAACAGAGGAATTAACAAAACATATCAGTATTTAACCAATAATCGTCTGGAAATGATATTTGATCTTCCACTGGCAGAAGTCATTTACGATTTTTATGACAAGCTCAAATCCGTGACCCAGGGATACGGCTCCTTTGATTACGATATCATCGATTTTAGAGAAACCGATCTGGTCAAATTTGACATATTGATCAACGGGGAGCGCGTTGATGCGCTTTCTCAGCTTGTTCATCGAGACCGGGCGGTGGATCGCGCAAGACGCGCCTGCGAAAAACTTCGCGAGGAAATTCCAAGACAGATGTTTAAAATAGCCATTCAGGGGGCCATCGGCGGAAATATTATTGCCCGGAAGACGATTTCACCCTTTAGAAAGGATGTCACTGCAAAATGCTATGGCGGCGACGTCTCACGAAAACGAAAGCTTTTGGAAAAGCAAAAAAAAGGAAAAAAACGGATGAAAATGGTGGGGCAGGTCATGATTCCACAGTCTGCATTTCTCTCGGTTTTAAAGTCGGACACCGATTAGAAGTTAAAAGTGAGCTAAAGTTTGAAGTGAACTAAAGTTTTAGAAATCGACACAGGAAAGATCAATGAATGAAAACTAAGGAGGATGTATGGGCAGAACCATCGCTGAAAAAATTTTTGACGCTCACAGGGTTGATCATCCCGAGAAAGACATTCATGTCATTCGGTTGGATGCGGTATTCTGTCATGAGATCACAACCCCGGTCGCCGTCAATGATCTTGTCAGCCGAGGCAAAGACAGGGTATTCGATCCCGATAAAATCAAGGTTGTCATTGATCATGTTTCACCGGCAAAAGATTCGAAAACCGCCATACAGGGAAAAATCCTGAGGGAATGGGCCAGGCGACACAACATCCGGGATTTTTTCGATATCGGCAGAAATGGTGTCTGTCATGCCCTTTTCCCGGAAAAGGGATTTGTACGCCCCGGGTACACGGTGATCATGGGGGATTCTCATACCTGTACCCACGGTGCCTTCGGCGCATTTGCCGCCGGCGTTGGAACAACGGATCTCGAAGTGGGAATTCTCAAGGGCGTCTGTGCCTTCCGTTCCCCGTCAACCATAAAAATCGATATCGCCGGCCGGTTGCCCGACGGTGTTTTTGCTAAAGACGTGATCCTTTTTATCATCCACCGGCTGGGGGTTAACGGCGCCACCAATAAAATTTTGGAATTCACCGGCCCGGTGGTCGATGCCATGAGTATGGAATCGAGGATGACGCTCTGCAATATGGCCGTTGAGGCCGGTGCAACCTCGGGTATATGCAATCCCGACATGACCACCGTCGAATATCTCTGGGAATTCATCCAAGACGACCATGCAGATAAAGAATCCGCCCTGGCAACGTTTGAAAACTTTCATTCAGATCCTGACGCCCGATATGACCAAATCATTGAACATGATGTCAGTCGATTAGAACCCATGGTGACCTTTGGTTATAAACCCGATCAGGTCAAGCCTGTAAAAGAGATGGCATCCACCAAGGTGGACCAGATCTATATCGGATCCTGCACCAATGGAAGAATCGAAGACCTCAGGGTTGCGGCACAGGTGCTCAAGGGGAAAAAGATCAGCGATTCGGTAAGGGGCATTGTATCTCCGGCAACACCCAAAGCTTTTCGTCAGGCAATGGAAGAAGGTATTCTGAAAACATTTATGGATTCCGGATTTTGTGTCACGAATCCGACCTGCGGGGCTTGCCTGGGCATGAGCAACGGCGTTCTGGCAGAAGGCGAAGTCTGTGCATCCACGACAAACAGAAATTTTAACGGCCGCATGGGCAAAGGCGGGATGGTCCACCTGGTAAGTCCTGCGACAGCCGCAGCCACAGCCATTGCAGGTTTGATCACAAATTCAGAATTATACAAGGGGTAACCATGAAAAATTTCAGTGGAAACGTACTCTTTCTTGACCGGTCTGACATTAATACAGACGAAATCATTCCTGCAAAATATCTCACGGAAATTTCCAAGCAGGCATTGAAACCCTATCTATTAGAGGATATCAAACTGGAAGGATTCAACCCACAACGTGACGTTAAAGGAAAACATGTCATTATTACACGGGCGAATTTTGGATGTGGCTCTTCAAGAGAACACGCACCATGGGCACTTGAAGCCAACGACATCCATCTGGTTATTGCTGAAAACTTTGCCAGAATTTTCAGACAGAATATGTTCAACTGTGGAATGATAGCGGTGGAACTCTCCGGTCAGACCATCGATGATATTTTTAAAGAATTTTCCGGCAAAGAAACGCATCTTGAAACAAATTTTGAAAACAATGCGTTTATCATTACAACCGATGGTCTTCATAAAGAAGTATCTTTTTCAATTTCCGATTTTGACCGCGCCCTGGTCATGACCGGCGGATGGGTGGAGTACGCGGATGCTAAGTATTGACGGTATGTATTCAGGTGTCAGAGTTGGTAATAATCGCATTAGATAGACGACATAATCTCTACTAATTGAAATGTTACCGAAGCCTTCTCAAAAGTGCCTAAAGTTTGAAGTGATCTAAAGTGCCTAAAGTTGAGGTAGCGCTAACGCGCTGTCATTATAATATAACTGGCTAAAAAATTTCTTAACCCCGACCCTTGACACCTAGCCTCTGACCCCCGACCCCTGACACCTGAAACCCGAGCCCTGATCCCTGCAAGCTGTTACATTATTACTTTATTGATAAGGGTGCCGATATTTTCAATATAGCATTCAACCACGTTGCCCGGCTTCAAGACCACCGGGGGATCTCTGAATATTCCCACGCCGGCCGGTGTTCCGGTTGAAATGATGTCACCGGGAATAAGGGTGATATCCTCGCTGATATCTTCTATAATGGTGGAAATATCGAAAATCATATCCCGTGTATTTCCATCCTGCATGATTTCACCATCGACCTTGGCGGTGAGTCTTAAATTGTTCACATCCCCGATCTCATCGGGTGTAACAATAAAAGGTCCGACAGGTGCAAAGCCGTCAAAGGATTTTCCTCTGAACCACTGGGAGTCTGAAAACTGGGATTCTCGCCCGGAAACATCATTCATAACGGTAAAACCTGCGATGTAATCCAAGGCCTTAGCCCTGGATATTCTTTTTCCCTCCTTTCCGATGATGATCGCCAATTCCACCTCCCAGTCAATCTGTCCACTGCTTTTAGGTAGTATAATGGGATCAAACGGACCGTTCAAGGTATTGGGTGTTTTGCAGAATATCAGAGGCTTTTCCGGATTTTCAAACCCCCCTTCTTTGGCATGCTCGGCATAATTTTTCCCAAGGCAAATGATTTTAGAAGGACCATGGATCGGGCAACCGATTCGATCTTTAAAGGTCTGGCCGGTATCGTTAATTTCAGCGATCTTTTCCAGCCAGTTTTCCCTAAAAAACACTTCCCCGATATCGGGAATCTCAGGAAATATCTTTTTTAAATCAACGATGTTGCCATCTTTCCACAGACCTGGTTTTTCTTTTCCTTTTTCACCAAATCGAACAAGTTTCATTCGTTGTCTACCCTTTCTTTTTTTCCGTCCTTATAGCACTTCTTTCCATACCAGTCCACCTGTCGGCACAGACCCCGGATAATATTGACCTCTTTCGCTCTGAGTTGCAGACGGGTAAAAAAACGGCGGAAATGATTCAACCAGTAATCCGGATTTTCAGAATTAATATAGCTGATTCTAACCAGGATATCTTTAAGTTGATCATACATCCCGTCAAGCTCATGTCTGCTGGCCATTCGAGGCGTAAATTCTTCATTCGCCTCACCACCGGCAATAAAGATCTCATAGCACAGAATCATTACCGACTGGGCCAGATTCAAAGAAGAAAATTCAGTTGTGGGGATATTGACAAGGGCATGACAGTACCGGATGTCCTCATTGGAAAGTCCTTTGTCCTCGGGGCCAAAGAGTATGGCAATGCGATTCTTTACAGAAATTGGAATTAAGTTTCGAGCAAGTGTCAAAGGCGTATGGACAACCTGCCGCTGTCCCCCAAGCCGCGCCGTTGTTCCCACAACATAATTAAACGAGGAGAGTGCTTCTTTCAAATCCGGATAGAATTTGCTTTTTTCGATAATATCCGAAGCAAAATGGGTGGCCAGTTTCAGCGCTTTAGACAGGTCAAAGTTTTGAGGATCAACGATCACAAGCTGCCGGATGCCCATATTGCGCATGGCGCGAGCAGCAGCCCCGATATTTTCAGAATACCGGGACTGCAGAAGCACAATGCTGATGTTATCTAGATTAACCCTATCGGACATTAGTGGATAAGTTCAAATCTATTGAAGAAATAACCGATTTCAAAGGCGGCAGTTTCGGGGGAATCCGAACCGTGAACGACATTTTTCTCAATGTCTGTTGCAAAATCTTTCCGAATGGTACCTTCAGCCGCTTCCTTATAATCCGTGGCGCCCATTATGTCCCGGTATTTGGCGATGGCGTTTTCACCTTCAAGGACCATGACGACAACCGGTCCGGATGACATGAAATATGTCAGGCTGTCAAAAAACGGTCGCTCTTCGTGTACTGCATAAAAACCTTCAGCCTGGGTTTTGTTCATTTTCAACATTTTCATAGCCACTATTTGGAGTTTGTTGCTTTCCAATCGTTGAATCACTTCACCGATGATCCCCCGTGCAACACCATCGGGTTTGATAATAGACAATGTTTTTTCCATGATGTTTGGTTTCCTTTTTTTATATTCCTGTCATTATTTGAAATTCTCAGTTTAGGTTTGATTAAAGTTATGGTCCCTGTGCGATACCAAAACGCGGGTTCCAAGTCAACATTGATGCGTACATTATATCGTTACATATTTTATATGAGACCTTTGAAAAATGCTCATTTTGCAAAGGTCTCTATAGGTTCAAAAGTGCATCCAACACCGGCTTGATTTTCATCCGGTGTTCAGGCGGCACCATCAATACCTTAATCTTAAGATTGGGAACAAGATCAGCACCAGGACAGTTTAAGGTGTTCATCTTGTAATTGCCACGATTCTCTTTGGATGCCATCAACAACAGAACATCTGCAAAATTACCTGAAAAACCCATGGAATCGATATGTTCTACGAATTGCATAAATAGCGTATTCAGTGTCATGGCAAAAGGATCGACTTCGGCATACCCCGCTTTGCTGCAATCATGCTTTGAAATAAAACACCGGCACCCAAACGGCCGAACCTCATAAATCGGACATAAATTACCTTTCAACAGCGGGCAATTTTTACTTGAATATTTCTTTTCCTCCTCCGGCGGATCGTCCCCTTTCATGCAAAGATCTGCGAGTCTATTGGTGGTGATTTGGAGCTTAAAACGGTTTTTGGATATTTTTGACTGAATATTTTTAAATAAATCCGCCTGACCCTTTGAGATCATATGACTTGCGATAAGATATCCCTCGAGGGTTGTCATGGTCACATCGGGGGTGCAGCACGCTGCACAATATTGTTTGCAGGCCACATCCAGATTTTTTACAACATCGTTATAAAGCCCGTAAATTTTGTTTAAAACATTTAACCTTTGCTCCAAATACATTTGATCTTTCCTGGCCAAATTTCTCAGATTTAGCTGAACGTTTATCGAGTTCGCCGGTCGTAAGATCCCGCCTTTCGGGGAGAGACAAGACATGAGTTTAACAATTATTCGTCATAAAAATATTTTTTGATAATCATATTGAGCTCTTCTACAAGCCCTTCATCCTCTCTTCCTGCATAATTTTCATATATCGATTTTGATATCGATTCAAA